>NZ_LOFI01000008.1:0-67475 GCF_001469195.1 Pseudoalteromonas sp. 10-33
GGTACGCCGCATCATGCGTGACTTGGGATTGGTATGCAAACAACCAGGGCCTCATTCATATAAATTAGCGACGGTGGAGCGGCTAGATATTCCAAACATACTTAACCGTGAGTTTGACGTTGATGGCCCAAACCAAGTTTGGTGTGGGGATATTACGTATATTTGGACAGGTAATAAATGGTCTTATCTAGCTGTTATTATCGACTTATTTGCTCGTCGTGTGGTTGGCTGGGCAATGTCAGATAAGCCTGATACTGACTTAGTTATTAAAGCATTAGATAGAGCATACGAGCAACGAGGCAAGCCACTTGGGCTTATGTTTCATTCAGACCAAGGCAGTCAGTACAGCGCAAAAAGGTTTCAACAAAGGCTGTGGCGTTACCGTATAGAACAAAGTATGAGCCGCCGAGGAAATTGCTGGGATAATGCCCCGATGGAGCGCCTATTTAGAAGCTTAAAAACGGAATGGGTTCCTTCGTTAGGTTATAGTAATTACCAAGAAGCTGAAAAAGATATTAGCTATTATTTAATGAATTATTATAACTGGCGCAGGCCACATAGCCACAACCAAATGGTTGCCCCTGCTATAGCAGAAGAAAAACTTAATTTACTGTCCGGAATTAGTTGACCACAACAAAGTGCCCTCTGATAAAGTTGTTATACATTTAGAAGGAGGTGTAGTGATCAGTGCTCTTAAAATTTTAATCTTTGGATTATTTTGTGGACCAGCTCTAGCCGAATTAATCGGTTTCATATCCCTTTTTGTCATGTTACGAAATGAATAATTAGATTATCAATTCCAAGGTTCAGCTTATTACATCGGAGCATTTTCAAGTGTATTTTTTCAGTAGCATCGCCGCTCGCTGCTTTTAACACGTAAAAGATTTCATATAAAATTAGGAGCTCTGTTATAGCTTTACTTTACATAATTTCCTCGTGTTATGTTTTTTTCGTCAGTGAGAGGCGAATGGAAACGATAATCTATGACTTAAATTATTTGTGCGGTGTGGCTAGTTTAACTTTTGGGGGGTCTTTATCACCTTAAACTTTTTTAAAAACACAACTCACTCTGTATATAAACATGCATAACAACTTAATAAGCTCGCTCACTACGTTCACAGGGACGCATACACGCAGGGCGGCTTAGGTGTTTGCGCTCGTTATTGAAAAGTTATACGCTAGGAGTTTGAATGAAATTTAACCAGGTTACCTTACCAGTAAAAGATATGGATGTTGCTGCTAACTTTTATCTAAAACTCGGCTTCACTCAAATTGTCGATCCGCCCCATTACACAAGTTTTCTTTCCCAGATGGGAATTCTACTTTTTCCTTACCACTCGAATCCAGTGAATTTGAAAACAGTTCTGTGATTTACTTCGAGCATGAAAAACTTGATGAACTGTGTACTGAGTTGACAAAAAAAGGTTTTCAGTTTGAACAACAGCCGACAGAGCAACGGTACCTGTGGAAAGAAGCAATACTTAAAGATCCGCCTGGTAATAAAATCCAACTTTACTGGGCAGGTGAAAACCTGCTTAAATTTTCCTTGGAAAGTTGAGAAACGCATATAAAAAGTGACTAAGTTTATGAGCGTCAGCTCAGCACATAACCATCACTCAGTAATGATACCTTCAAAGAAAAATGTACTGTCAAAGCAGTCCTTCAGCGTGATAATTTTTTTAAAAAAGTATCTGTTGTAAAGTTAAGAAAAGCTTTCACTTTAGGTATCTTTGCGCGATGCTTTGGATATAGCACATAAACATCGATATCACTCATACCCCATTTGGGAAGGATGTTGATTAATTCTGCATTGCTGATTGCTTTTTTACACATATAGCTGGGTAAGAGTGAAATACCTTCACCGTCAATAGTCGCCTGCTTTACGACAGAAAAATCATCAACAGCAAGCCTTGGATTTAGCTGAACTATTTCTTTTTTTTCCTTTGATATAAGCTCTACCTTATTATCGCTACCAAGCATACGCATTAACAATAAGTGATGATTACACAGCTCACCAATTTCTTTGGGCTCATTGTTAAGCTTTAAATAGGAAGGGCTTGCATAGAATTTTCTTTGAGCACTTCCTAATCGTTTACCAATTAAACGTGAATCATCTAAGTCACCAATCCGAATTAAAAGATCAAAGCCCTCTTCAATAAGATCAACTTGGTGATTAGCTAAACTTAGTTCTATATTGATATCGGGGTATTTGCGTAAAAATGAAGAGATAACCGGTTTGATGATTTGCTGACCTATAGTAACCGATGCGCCAATTCTTATCGTGCCTTTATAACTGTGAAGTATTTCAGAAACGGTAGCATCAGCTAAATCGATTTCCTCACGAATGCGTTTGCAATGTGTTAGAAAGCGTGTACCTACCTCTGTTAAATTTTGTGAGCGTGTTGACCTTTCAAGCAGTGTCACCCCTAATTTTTGCTCCAACCGAGATACCTTGCGACTAACATTAGCTTTAGGTATGCCTAAACGTTTAGCACCAACAGTAAAACTACCAGCCTCAACCACTGCAAGGAAAACTAACAGGTCATCCACATCATAATTCATATAATTTCTAATTGTTGTTGAAAGTGGAATTATCTTATCAAAAAGCCCTTATATATAAAACAGTAAATAGCGCCTATGATTGCTTTATTAACAGATATGACAGGAGTATGAAATGCATATACTTTCAAAAAACACCCTCACTTTGGGAGGTTTTGCAGGTTTACGCGAACATCGATTAGTGACAGACACACAGCTTTTTGGGCAACGCAAATCACCTGAAACATCAGAAGGCTTAGGCAATTTTGTTTATTTGGCTGATGCACAGTTTAACCCACATGGTGAAACAGGTATGCATTCGCATATGGAGATTGATGTAATTTCGGTGATGATTGATGGTCAAGTTAGCCACGAAGGATCGTTGGAAAACGGTCAAGGTCTTGAAAAGGGGGATGTGCAGGTGCAGCGGGCTGGTGGAGAGGGCTTTTCGCATAATGAAATCAACCCCGACAGCCAAAGAAATCGAATGATACAACTATGGGCATTGCCTGAAGAGAAGGGCCAACCAGCGGGTTACAAATATTACTCGCCAAAAGCTCAAGGTGTAACACGCATCTATGGGGGGAGCAAAGAGCAGTCCGACACATTCAATAGCTCGACAATTATCGACATCATAAAACTTGATGTCGGCAAAAGCATTCAATTACCAAATGAGTCTTTGGTATACGTAACAGATGGAAGCGCTGAATTTACTGAAGCCAATGACAGACAGGCTGTTCAAGACGGCGACCTAATTCGAAGCATTGATGCTGAAGTAAAAGCAATTACGCCACTTAGCATGATAGTCGTACATCAATAATTACAAACCATCAGGAGAAAGAAATGAATAAGTTTACTGAAATGCTAACTATAGATAACGCCGTTTTGGCAATGATAGACCATCAAACAGGCTTATTGGTTAGTTGTAGAGACCAAGATCCGCATTTGATGACACAAAATATCAAGGGGTTGTGTTCATTAGCAAAAACCGTGGGCATGCCATCCATTATTACTGCCAGTATGCCTGATGGACCTAACGGGCCTATCATGACTGAAATTACTGATATTTTAGGCGATGATATAATAGAGCGTGCTGGTGAGATTAATGCATGGAAAAGCCCTGAGTTTAAACAAGCCATTAAAGCCACTGGCCGAAAGAAAATTATCATGGCAGGTATTGTGACTGATGTTTGTTTACTATTTCCAGCCATATCAGCCGTTGCTGAGGGGTACGATGTATATGCCGTTGTTGATGCTTCTGGCACTTGGAATAAAGCTGTAACTGATGCTGCTATGCATCGAATGACACAAGCTGGTGTGAAAGTGGTCACATGGGCATCTGTATTAGCGGAAGTGATGGATGACTGGCGAAGCGAGCATGGCATAGCGCTCGGCGGCGTGTTGGGCGAACATACAAGCTATCGTTGGGTGTATAACAGTTTCCTTCAGGCCAGTGGCCAGAACTAAAACTATTTGGCCGTATGTGAGTACGGCCGTTATTTAAAATTCTTGATAAATGTATTGACTATGAATAATGTAAAAAAACCTAATCAACATATCATAGCGCTGATTTCATTCTTAGCGCTCATACCTTTGGTTTATTTTATCCCTGATTTTATTGGGCGGTATGTAACAGATAATAAGTTGCTCAACGTTATCGTAGCTGTAGGTATTATTGTGCCATTAATTTCTTATGTTGTTGTACCACTCTCACTAAAATTACTTGATAAGAAGTTAGATTAAGGACCATTTAATTTTAGAAACAGAAATTGTCAAAGTGAACAAACAGACCGCTTACTGCTAACTAAAGCAAGTCAACAAGTTGCTATGAGTGCTATTGGCACGTGCCAGACTCTAACTTCGAGTCTGGCTTAGCTTCAAATTTAAGCATCGATCTGTTCTGATACTTCTAACGCATCATCAACTTCTATTCCCAAGTATCTGACAGTGCTCTCTAGTTTTCTATGGCCAAGTAGAAGCTGACAGGCTCTTAAATTTTTAGTTTTTTTGTAAATTAGTGATGGTTTGGTACGTCTCATTGAATGAGTACCATATTGAGTCTTATCTAACCCAATTGAGGTGACCCAAGAGTCAACTATACGTCCATATTGACGGGTTGAGAGGTGTGCAGAAGAATGAACTCGTGATTTAAACAAGTAATCATAAGAATTGAGACTAAATTGCTCTATGAGCGCCACAATTGAGATCCTTGTATTTCCAGTAATTTCAAATTGAACAGGCATACCAGTTTTTTTTTGAACGACTATTGCCCTTGATTGGATTGTTTTACCATGTGCGATGTCGTTAACTTTTAGTGAAACTAAGTCACATCCTCTTAGTTTGCTATCTATGGCTAGGTTAAATAGTGCTAGATCTCTTATTTTATGAAAAAGTTCTAGTCGTATTCGGATAGCCCATATTTGCTGTAATTTCAGAGGTAACTTTTGTCCTACAAGCTTATTTTTATTCCAAGGCTCTTTAGGCTGATATATTGTTAACTGATGCATTAGTTGTACTCCGGTGTTTATGGAGTTTTAAGCTTAGCCCGCTACAAAAGAATTCGGGTATGAGCGAGAAGCAGACGGTCGATCAAACTCATTTTTGGACAGAAACGCGTTAGATTTTTAGCTCTAAACTGCTGACCTCGGATAAGGTGAGGTTGCTCAAAACCAATCAAAAGACACACGAGATTGTTTAGGAAAGGCTCCATCAAAATCAAACTCTGAGTGACTATTTAGTGATTACGATTTTGTGTAACCGTTTGAAAGTGCTAAAGTGTCTATAACATTAGTTGACTGGGCTAAAGATGAATATAGAAGAATTCATTGGGCAATACCGCAACCACCCTGTTTTATTCGTTGGAGCAGGTATCGGCCTTCGCTACCTCAATAATGCATTTACGTGGGATGGCTTATTAAAACACATTGCGTTTGAACTCAAAGGTAACAATGAGTTCTATCTTGATATTAAGGCTGAAAGTCGAGAAAACGGAAAGTACGATTACACAAAAGTTGCAACCAAGCTGGAACAGGAGTTCAATAAAGTCTTGGGTCAAGATAGACACGGCAAGTTTAAAGATATCAACGATGTTTTCTATCACGAGATGGAGACTGAAAATTATCTTAGTCGTTTCAAAATCTACATATCTCAGTTAGTAAAGCAACTGAACTACAAAGAAGATATGTTCGATGAGCTGAGTGAATTAAAGAAAATTCGTAAGAATATAGGCTCAGTGATTACGACTAACTACGATAGTTTAATTGAAGACTTGTTTGGATTTGAAGAGCTTGTAGGCAATGACATTTTACTGAGTAACCCTTATGGCTCAGTCTATAAGATTCATGGTTGTTGCGTTGATCCCTCTAAAAATCATTATTACAGAAGAAGATTATAATCAGTTTGATGAAAAGTATGAGCTTATTCGAGCACAATTACTCTCTATTTTCATCCATAACCCAATTACTTTCCTTGGCTATGGTATTGGTGATGAAAACATCAAGAGCTTATTAAAAACCATTTTTACTTATGTGGAACCGAACTCTGAAGATGCGGAACGAATTCGCAACAACTTTCTATTAGTTGAATATGAAAATGGATCAATGTCACACGAAATATCTGCTCATGACATTGATTTACATGGGTTTTCAACTATTAGAATAAATAAGTTGAAAACGGATGATTTCAAGGAAATCTACAAATCACTTTCTAACCTTAGCTTACCTGTATCAGCAATGGATATCAGAAAGGTTCAGAGCATTGTTAAGGACATCTATTCAGGTGCAAGTGATGACGGGACAAGCATCAAAGTTAACATCACTGAAGATATCGATGCCCTAAGTAATAGTGACAAAATTTTAGTAATCGGTTCAGCGAAATCCATTTCCTATGAGCATAAGAACTCATCAAGTTTCAACTCTGAGTACTTTGATATTGTCGAAGAGTCTAACCACAACCTAATTAAGCTCATTGATAATATTAACATATCAGTACAGCAGTGGTTTCCAATCTATGCTTTTGACACTATTTACCGAGATTTAAGAAAGGCGGCAACTTTAAAAGAGCAACAGGCTCGCAAAATAAATGATTACCTTGCTTCTCAACCAGCAACTGTTGAAACAAAGCACACTACGTTACAAGAAATTTTTGATGATGAAGGTGTAACAAGGCCAAATGAGTTGAATGCGATTATGTGGTCAACTTGGAATGACAAAATTTCACTTGATGAAGTTGAGAGCTTTTTGAAAACAATGCCAGATAAAAAGGGAACGGGCTATCGCAGATTACTCTGTGTGTATGATTACAAACGATACAGTGCGTAGCAAAAGTCAAACCACCCACGGGTGGTCTTTTGTGTTTTTTACTTTATCCGTTATTTTTCTATGGTGAACTTTGATTGCACAAGGTAGGGTAACTTTTTGTCTAGACTCGTTTAGGGGCAAAAACGAGTTAGAGCCGAAGGACGGATCTGTAAAATGTATAGTGATAACAACACCCTGCTAAGCCGCAGAAACGGAGTTGATTGTTTGATAGCTGCCAGTACAATTAAGTATTTAGGAGCCTCATCACATAATTGCATTCCCCAGCCTTTATTTCTATGTAGGGCTAAATAAACTAATCCGTGTTTAAGGCTAAAGAGAATGTGATTTTTCTGTCACTAACTTCTGCACTTAATTGCGCATCAATTGCTTTACTAAGCGTTTTAGCGATTGATAACCCCAATCCAAAGTTATCATTCGATGTTCTTGAAGTGTCTTTTTGCCATAAAGGGTCAAATAATTGGTCTATATCATTATCACTCAAAGGTTCAATAAGGAAGTTAGTAACTGACAAAAATAAAAGTTTTTCTTTTGAAATCATTGTCGAAACTAAAATTTTTGAATTTAGTGGGCTGTATTGTTTAGCGTTGTTAACTAAATTGCTAATAATTGATTCGAGGGCAAACAAGTTGCTTATAATTGCTGGTGCATTCTCATTCAACTCCAAATTTACACGCGATAAATCAGTGTTTTCTAAGACTCTGGTAATGACTTGATTTAAATCACAAGCATCTTGTTTGATTAGCTTACCATTACTGTATTTATGTAATAGCAATAAGTTCGACACGATATTTTTAAGCCGTAAACTTATTTTCAACGCTTCAGGCTTAAAATCCTCATTGAGCTCAATCTCATTTGGAAACCTGATAGCAACTTCTGCCATATTTATAAGTTCGGCAATGGGCGTTTTTATTTCATGGGCAATATCGGATGTAAGTCGCTTTTCCCTTAGGTAAAGTTGTCTATTCTCTTTAATAAAAGCATTTAAGCTTTCAACAATAGGCAAGAGCTCTTTAACTGGCTCTTGTATAAATATCTGTGAGCATTCACTGGTAATACTTAACTGACTAATATCTTGGTTGAGTTTAATTAATGGCGCAAGTGATGTATCTATCGCCTTCCTGACAAATAATCGAATAAATACAATAACTGTAATTATGGTGACTATAAAAATAACGTCAATCAACCAAAGTACAAAATCAACTTCCTCAGAAGACGCTGCATAAGCTAAAGTCAGTGGCTCATCATTTGTTTTTTTATATGTGTCTACTGATGTATTGTCTTTTTCTTGTGGTATAAAACGACTATAAAACACCCGACCATCTCGGCCATCAGCTAATTGTATAGGGAGTATTTTTGACTCGCCAATTTCTAAGCTTTCATATGGTAGGTTTTTAACTTCAAATAAATCTAAACTTTTTGAGCGGGTAAAAACACTTTCTTTGCTCCATAATTGAAAGTACTCAGGCTCTATTTCCCCTTCGAACTCGGGCAAAAACTCACTAGAAAAGTTAAACGAAAAACCTTCATTAGTTTTATGTACTAAGGTCATTAACATACCGGCTTTGGATTGCAGGCTGCGATCAAACTCATTATCTATCCAACTATCAACAGCAATGTCGGTTGCCAACAAAATGCATAAAACAAAGCTAGTTATAGTTACCGAGAGTGTAACAACTAATTTACTGCGAATAGATTTCATTATTGTCCTTGTACAATATAACCAAAACCACGTTTGGTCTGAATTGGCAGCTCCCCTCCTGCAACTCTTACTTTTTTGCGAGCAGATGATAAATGGGCTTCAATCGAGTTCTTTGATATCAAATCATATTGCCCTGCAAGGTAGGTACTTAGCTTTTCTGCACTAAACACTTTATTTTGATTGCTAAATAAACATTCGACAATTTTGTACTCGTTGGGTGTTAAGTCAATAACATTGTCAGCAACTTTTAGCAGTTTTAACTGTAAATTCAGTGCTAAATTATCAATAGTTATGATATCACTCATCATCTTCAATCCTCCACGGCGCATTAAATTTAGCAGTCGAGCGTGGAGCTCATCAAATGAAAAGGGTTTAGTCAGATAATCATCCGCTCCTGTTAAAAGCCCTAAAACACGGTCTTCAGGTTCTTGCTTAGCTGACAAAATTAAGACTTTAGAATCAAGCTGTTTGGTTCTTATGGTTTGCAATAAAGTAATACCATCGATACTCGGTAACATAATATCAAGTATTATAAGCTCATACTCACCTGTCATCGCCATACTCAGCCCTTGTGCACCATCACCGGTGTCATCAACCGCAAAGCCTAGATTTGCTAAGCCAATTCGTAAACTACGCCTTAGTGACGCTGAATCTTCAATTATTAATAACTTCATGTGTTACTCATTCACCTGAAATGCATCTTCATCATTAGGTTACGCCATATAGCTTAAGTTTTACTTAAGACTTGCTTAAGTTTCCATAGTTTAGCCAATATTAAGTTTAGACTCAGGATTTCTTAAGTTTCGGTTTTTAGTATTGCTGCAATTATTAAGATCGAGCACAACTATGACAGCAAATACTTTCGTTTTAAAACCCATGTTGCGTTTTACTATTATATTGATATCAATCTTTATAACTTCCCGCATTGCTTTATTGTTTTGGCAACATTCAAGATTAAATGATGGTGATATTTGGCCGATCATATCAGGAGCAATCAGAATAGACTTAAGTAGCATTGGATACTTAGCAACTATTGGGGTTTTTATACTGATACTTCATGTAGTTGCACGCCCTAAAACAGAGCTTTTCCAGCGTATTTTTACACTTTACGGTAGCAGCGTTGTAACTGTAGTTGTTATTGTTGAAGCATCAACACCTGCATTCATCAATCAATATGATGTAAGGCCTAACCGATTATATATTGAATACCTTGATTACCCACAAGAAGTCTTCTCAATGTTAGTGCATGGCCATCTTTTTGCAATGCTAAGTACATTGCTTTTGGCTACGTTAACAAGCGTTTATAGCTATCGCTTTTTATGTAGAGCATTCACACAACCACAGTCGCTGAAAAAAGCATCCAATTTACCCATTCTAATGGCTGCTTTAATAATCTGCTTATTTGCTGCTAGAGGTACATTAAATCACCGACCGCTTAACCCTGCATTAGTCTATTTTTCTCAAGATTCACTAGTAAACTCACTTGTTCTTAACTCCACTTACAGTGTTGCGTTTGCGCTGAAAAACATGGGTAACGAAAAAAGTGCCAGTAATTTGTATGGCACAATGCCTCGTCAACAAATTATAGATACGGTCAAAAAGGCTTCTTATCGAAAACAGTTTGTCGCTGGAAATATTCCAACCTTGGCGCACAACAAGCCTTTTGTGTCTGGTGTTAAAAAAAACTTAGTTATAATACTTGAGGAAAGTTTAGGTGCCCGATTTGTTGGAGAACTTGGTGGGTTAGATATTACGCCTGAACTTGATAAGCTATATCAACAAGGGTGGGGGTTTGACAACCTTTATGCTACGGGCACGCGATCCGTAAGAGGTATTGAAGCAATTACCACAGGTTTTACACCATCACCATCTCGCTCAGTAGTTAAACTATCTAAATCGCAGCATAACTTTTTTTCACTAGCGGATGTATTGAGTAAAGAAGGTTACAAAACACAGTTTATCTACGGCGGTGAAAGCCATTTTGACAATATGAAAAGCTTTTTTTTAGGAAACGGGTTTAACGATATTGTTGACATCAACCATATTGAAAATCCCCAGTTTATCTCCTCTTGGGGTGTAAGTGATGAGGACTTATTCAATCAAGCAGATAAAGAACTAACTAAATTAAGTAATTCGACAGAGCCATTTTTTAGTCTTGTATTTACTTCTAGTAATCACGATCCGTTTGATATACCACAAGGCAAAGTATCGCTACCCAAAGGACATAACCCTGAAAACTATAAGCGTGATCTTGCAATTAAGTATGCCGATTACGCACTAGGGAAATTTATAAATAAAGCAAAAACACGGTCGTACTGGGAAAACACCGTATTTTTGGTTGTGGCAGACCATGATGTGCGTGTTTTTGGCTCTGAACCTGTCCCTTTGAAGTCTTTTCATATACCCGCTGTTATTTTAAACAGCGGTATGAAAAGTAAACGCGATCCAAGACTCGTTAGTCAAATTGATCTACCTGTTACTTTGATGTCACTTTTAGGAATTGACCAAGCAACCCCTATGCTGGGCTTTGATCTAACTAAAAGTTATCCCGTTGAACGCGCAATGATGCAGTACTACGACAATTTTGCATACCTAGAAAATGATCGCGCTGTCATCCTAATGCCAAATCAACAAACCAGCTATTGGCGCTATAACAAACAAACCAAAATACAAGAAAAAAATGAACAGCTAAACGTTGATCAAACGTTGGCTGAAAAAGCACTCGCTCATGTGTTATTTAGCAACTTAGCTTACACCGAGCAGCTTTATCGTTTAGCTGATAAAAGTAGTGATAAGGAGTAACTATGAAAATTGCTTTTAAAAGATTTTGTATTTCGTCTTGGCAAGTAAGTTACAGCCAATTTGTTTGCTTAGTTTCAATGTATATCGTTATCGCATTTAATGGCTTGTTTTTATACAATACTTTTATGGCTGCAACACAGTCAGGGCATATAAATTGGCTTTTTATCGCGTCGATCCCTGTATTGCTATTCTCATTGACTGTTTTAGTTTTAAGTTGGTTGTCCTTAATTACTTTTGTTAAACCTATACTTCTATTTAGTGTTTTAGTTTGCTCATTGTTGTTTTATTCAACACTTAATTATGGCGTTATTTTTGACAAGAGCATGTTACAAAATATTGTTGAAACAAATTCAGGTGAAGCATTTTCATACTTAAACTTTCAGCTTGTGTTATTTATTTTTTTATTGGGAGTTGTACCTACTTACTTATTTTCCAAGTTCACAGTTATTGGGAGTTTTAGAGCACGTTTAAAAAGTTTTACGAAGCTAAATCTATCAGCTTTGCTCTGTTGTGCCTTAATCGCTGTACCCTTTTACAAAGAGTACGCTTCTGTTGGCCGCAACAACCGACAGCTAACAAGTTATATCACCCCGTTTGCATTCTATACAGCGGGTTATAAATACTTGAGGGATAATTACTTTTATCCACCATTACCTTTCAAGGTACTCGATAATTTGCCCACTTTAAAAAATAAAACGAGCACCTCGCTAACTGTAATAGTTGTCGGGGAAACTGCTCGGGCGGCTAACTTTTCACTACAAGGCTATAGTAGAGCAACGAATGCTTATACTCCCAAGTTAGGCGTAAAGTATTTTAGTGATGTTTCATCATGTGGAACGGCGACGGCTATTTCAGTCCCTTGTATGTTTTCACGACTGAACCGCAAAGAATATGATTCTCGGCTTGCTAGTAGTCAAGAAAATGCTCTAGACATAATTCAACGTAGTGGTGTTGAAGTAACATGGATTGATAATAACAGCAGCTGTAAAGGAGTGTGTGCTCGCATTAAGTCAAACAACATTGAGCCGAATAAAGAACATCCTTTATGTGATGGTCATTACTGTTTTGATGAAATATTAGTCACGAAACTAGCAGACAAGATAGCGACTAGTAATGCTAAACATAAATTGGTTGTTCTACATATGATAGGCTCACATGGACCAACTTATTATCGTCGTTACCCTGAACACGAAAGTTTGTTTAAACCTGATTGCTCTCGAAGCGATATTCAGAACTGTAGTACAACTGAACTAACAAACACATATGATAATACTATCGCATACACAGACAAGGTGTTAAGCCAGTTGATAAAAGTATTACAAACAAGTAACGAAACGAAGAAGTCACTCCTATATGTGTCAGATCACGGTGAGTCACTTGGTGAGAAAGGTTTATACCTTCACGGGTTTCCATATGCATTAGCACCAAGCGAGCAAACCCATATTCCAATGATTTTTTGGAGTAATAAACTCGCTAACTCTAAATTTAATCATTGTATTGAGTTACAACGCTCAAAAGTATTTTCACACGACAATATTTTTGACACTTTACTTGGCTTAACTCAAGTAAGCAGCAGTCAATACCAACCTGAATACGATATTTTTAACGCCTGTAAGGCCCTAAGTCTATAAAGAGAGTTTCCAATGCAATTTGATAGTGCAAATAAGCCGTCAGGTATTAATCGAGTAGTTTTAGCTTTTAAAAATTCACAGCGTGCATTTAAATGGCTTGCTAAAAATGAAGCCGCTTTTAAACAAGAGCTTTTTTTACTCGCTTTATCGCTAACTATTATTTCGATTTGGCAGATAGGTATTTACGAAAAGGTCATGCTACTAATCTCTGTTTTATTTGTGATATTCGCAGAGGTTGTTAATACAGCAATAGAAGCAACAATAGACAGAGTTGGCTTAGAGATTCATCCATTGTCAGGTCTCGCTAAAGATTTAGGCTCCGCAGCAGTATTAATTGCGCTATTGATATGTTCATTCGTCTGGATTTCTGTATTTATAAGCTATATTGGTTATTTTTAAAATTTATCCAATCTCAATGATCGCTTATCGCTCATTTGCGACCGTCGCCTAAACTCGTTTTGGGGCAGAAACGAGTTAATCATGAATGACTGCTCATGGCACAGAGCTGCCCTTCGTCTCTAACGAGTTTGCTGACCGTTTGCTCATCACTCCTACCTGTCAAACCTTGCTGTCTGAAATTTAAGCTAAGTATGTGTTTTTACATATCAACATTCAGCTTTGTCTTAATTTTTCTCACTGTGTTTATGGCTTTAAATACACTTGTAGGATGGATCTATTAGTGCATAAAACCATGGAGATTCGCCCATAAAAAAGCCTAAAGGTGATTGCTCAGCTTTAGGCTTAATAATATTTTTAAAATACGTATTAATACTCTTTTAATACGTGTATTTCACGTGTGTAGCTAAATTAGCTATTAACCATAATACATTTAATATTTACAAATTCGCGCATCCCAAAGCCACCATGCTCTCGGCCGTAGCCACTTTCTTTAACACCACCAAACGGTAGGTTAGGCTGTGCAAGGCCATAGCCGTTAATGTTGATCATACCTGTATCAAAGTGCTTTTTAGCCAGTTCGATGGCTTTTTTCTCATCTTTAGAAAAAATACCACCGCCTAAACCATAGCGAGAGTCGTTGGCGATACGCATGGCATCGTCGTTGTCTTTTGCTTTAATTAGCGAAGCAACGGGACCAAATAACTCATCATCGTAAGCTGGCATGCCAGGTGATAAGTTATCAACAATTGTAGGTGGGTAGTAGTAACCCGTTTGCGATGGAATTTCACCACCCGTTACAATATTTGCACCTGCTTTAACCGATTGCATAACCTGATCATGTATACCGTCGCGTAAGTCTTCACGTGCCATTGGGCCAAGGTCTGTATCATCGGCCATTGGGTCGCCCATTTTTAACGCTTCAAATTGTTCTTTAATGCGTGCTTTAAAGTCATCATAAAGTGATTCAACCACTACAAAGCGTTTTGCAGAAACACAGGTTTCGCCGTTATTAATAATTCGGCCCATTACGCAGGTTTTAACGGCTAGTTCTAAATCAGCATCGTCTAACACTAAGTAAGCGTCATTACTGCCAAGTTCTAGTACTGTCTTTTTGACATGTTTACCGGCTTCTTCAGCTACTTTTTTACCCGTTGCATCACTACCAGTGAAGGTCACGCCACTAATTGCTTTGTGTGCAATTAGGCTGCTTGCCGTTTTGCCATCAATTAATAAATTACTAAAACAGTATTCAGGAAAACCAGCTTGTTTAAATAAGGCTTCAATTTTTTCAGCCATGCCAAATACGTTACCCGCATGTTTTAAAACGGTGGTATTACCGGCCATAATGTTAGCCGCGCTGTAACGTATAACTTGATAAAGCGGAAAGTTCCAAGGTTGAATACCTAACAATACGCCTGTCGGTTGGTAACTAATAATGGCGCGGCCGCCGTCCATATCACGCTCTTCATCTGCAAGTACTTGCGGGCCGTTTTCAGCGGTATAACGGCAAATGCCCGCGCACAACTCAACTTCTTGAAAACCTTGCTCGTACACTTTACCCATTTCTTCGGTCATTAATTTAGCAATGGCTTCTTTTTGTTCTTCAAAAAGTGTTGCTAGGGCATTTAAATGTTTTGCACGTTCTTCAAACGACGTCAAACGCCATTTTAAATATGTTTCGTGAGATTTTTCGATTACTTGCTCAGCCTCATGTTGAGAAAGTAGCGTGTAGGTATCGATGGTTTGCTCAGTTGCCGGATTAATCGTTTTAACTGTATTGCTCATTCCTATCTCCTTACAATTTATGTAAGCAAGTAGGTGCAAAACAAAGGCCAAGATAATCTTATGAATAATACAAGATTAACCTATTGATTAATAATAGCTATTTTGTTTTTAAATTGTTGTTTTACTTTTTTCTTTTATAATTTTTTAAATTAGGGAAGGTAAAAAATACTGGTCAGTGCAAAATTTACAAACTTGTAAAGGGGACAAATAGCGTCAGAAAAGTGTTTGTGCAATTTGTTTGAGCAGGTACGTCTCCCGTAATATAGATAGGCCTTGTTTTTCACTATTTGCTAATGTGCGCTCGTTGTGTGCAATTGCATCGTTTATGTCTACCCACTTGGCAGTCATGCCATTATGCTGTTCGTAGTGTTCTAATTTTGCTTTTCCAAACTCATCGGCAATGCTACACACATAGCAATACGATTTTATATGAATAATATCAAAGTCGTCTTTATACCAAGGGCGGTATTCTTCGTAGAGCCCGAAGTCTTTAATTACTGTGATATTTTGCGCACCGGTTTCTTCATTTAGCTCGCGAATTAAGCCTTTTTCAATACTTTCACCTTCATCTACACCTCCGCCCGGTAGGCTGTAATCGTCATAACGATTGGTGTACATAAGCAGTATTTTATTATCTTTTATTACTATGGCACGCGCTGTGATGCGTGTGAAATGAGTGCCTTGGTTTATATTAATACCAGGGTGGATTAGGGTTTTTAATTGCTGCATTTCATCTCCTTCTATTAAAAAGTGAGTATATCAGTGGTATAAGTATTAGTTGCAAATAAAAATTATTTTTATTGTGATCGTTTTTTTTCAGCTTACGTAAATAGAAGGCTGATATTATGGAACAACAAATCATTAAAGTTTTAAAAGATTAGCTCAATACGCACCTTTAAATTAGTTCTTAGGATGCGTAGAATAAAAAAAAAGAACAGGGATTTATCATGTTAAACATACTTTTAGTAGATGATGACGTTGAATTTAGTGACGTTGTTTGCCACATAGTCGAATTCCTCGGCCACAATATAAGCACCGCAACCAGTTTAAAAGAAGCACACCAATGGTTTGAAAATAATACCTTTGATCATGTGTTACTTGATTTCATGTTACCTGATGGAAGCGGACTTCATTTGCTTGACCATTTAAAAATAATTGGCCAGTCTCCAAAAATTACACTCATATCGGGCCATCCTTCAGTGAAGGGAATATTGGCTGATATGTGTGAGCCTAATATTGGGCACCTTCTAAAACCCCTTCAACGCGAAGATTTAGAGCTTGTTTTAAATGGCCCTAAAAAAGTAGCCGTTAAAAAGGCAAAAACCAGTGGTATTACGCGTCATTTTGGCAGCTTAATTGGCGAGTCAGAGCCAATGCACAAACTGTACAATATGATTGAGCGAGTAGCTAAAACAAATGCCAATGTCATGTTAATGGGCGAAAGTGGCGCAGGTAAAGAAGTGGTGGCTCAGGCAATACACAATGCAAGCCAGTGCGAAGGCCCATTAGTGGCTAGTAACTGTGGTGCACTTTCGAAAGAGTTGATTGGCAGTGAATTATTTGGCCATGAAAAAGGCGCATTTACAGGTGCAATTGCGCGTAAAGAAGGGGTATTTGAGCAATCAAACGACGGTACTTTGTTTTTAGATGAAGTAACCGAAATGCCAATTGATATGCAGCCTAATTTATTGCGCGTTCTCGAAACCAAAAAAGTAACGCGTGTAGGGGGCAATAAAGAAATTCCAACCAATTGTCGAGTAATCTCTGCAACTAACCGAACGTTAGAAGACTTGGCTCAAAACAACGTTATTCGTGAAGATATTTACTTTAGACTCGCAGTGTTTCCTATTGATATTCCGCCTTTAAGAGATCGAAAAGACGATATTCCATTGTTAGCAAAAGCATTTTTAGAACAGCTAAACGATGAGAATGGCACCGCATTTAGTTGGACTGCTGCACAGCTTAAAGAGCTGCAAAGTTATGAGTGGCCGGGCAATGTGCGTGAAATTCGCCATGCTATTCACCGTGCCTTTATCATGAGTGACCCGAAATCAGGCGAAGTGACACTGCCAGATAATCTAGAGTCGCCATTTTCACGTGTGAACAATCAAACTACTGACAACGCGGTATCGGCTGGGCAAACCATAGAAGAAGTTGAAAAAGAGCTTATTCATGCAACGCTCGACAAGGTACAAGGGAATAAAACACTTGCCGCACAAATGCTAGGAATTAGCACTAAAACACTTTATAACCGCCTTAATGCTTACGGTGGTATTGGCGAGTATAAATAAGTTGAGAGGTAACATGACACAGAACAATCAACCGGAGCCGCTTAATAAATTAGTTCATGACGCAAGAGCCCCTTTAAATCGTATTTCAATGAATGCTGAACTAATTAAGTTAGTACTTGAAAACGATATGCCAAAAGAAAAGGCACTCGAGGCACTAAATAAAATTATTAGCAATTGCCAACAATGCAGTGAAAGCTTACAAAAAATTGTTGATTCACAATGATGAAAGCGTGTTTTATGCGCAAACAGGAAACTAAATAAGCATGCAAAAACAACAAGGTAAAGCGAATGTTACGTGGGCGGCTTTTATAGTTGTGGTGTTATCTATTATTGTGGGTAATGCATTTTTGGCATTAAATACAATTCAAGGGTTAACCCAAACACAAAAAAGCTTAGACAACACTAGCATGCTAAGTTCGGCAATAGAGCAATTGCATTTATCTATTGTACAGGCCGAGTCTGGGCAGCGTGGCTATTTATTAACGGAAGAAGATGATTACCTTACACCTTACTTCGATGCAATTGGCCAGTTAGAAGCACAAACAGACCATGTTAAATCACTGCATTCGGAAATTGATGGCCAATCAGAGCGGATAGCACAGCTGCTTGTATTGACAGAAAGCAAAATTAAAGAGCTTAAAAAAACAGTTAACTTAGCGCTTGATGATAAAGAGCGCCGTGCACTCGCTATTTTAAACACCCATAACGGCCGAGAGCTTTACAAGCAAATTCGTGAACGCGTAAATGATATTCAAGACCGTGAATTACTGTTTAAGGTAAGCCATTTCTCTAAACTCGCTCAAATTAAAAACGAAGCTAAAATTACGTTTGCAATTACCGCGATTACTAGCGCAATACTGATTATTGGTATGTTTGTAATGACGCGTATGAACCTGAGAAATGCGGCTCAATATCGGTTTGATCTTGAAAAGCAAAATGAAACATTGGCTAGTAAGGTATCTGAGCGCACACAAGAGCTCACTTTGTATTCAGACGAGTTAAGCCGAAGCAACCGAGAGCTGGAGGAGTTTGCCTTTGTGGCAAGCCATGATTTGCAAGAGCCACTTCGTAAAATTCAGGCATTTAGTGACCGATTAGAAACCATGTTTAAAGATGATTTAGGTGAAAAAGGCTTAGATTATATTGGGCGTATGAAAAATGCCGCACAGCGAATGTCGAACTTAATCAACGACTTGTTAGAGTTTTCGCGTGTTACTACACGAGGTAAGGACTTTGATGATACCAATTTAAATGAAGTAGTAGACGACATTCTTAGCGACTTGGAAATTGCAATAAAAGAGTCAGATGCGCAAATTGAAGTGGCCGAACTACCGGTTATTCAGGCAGATAAAAGCCAAATGCAGCAGCTTTTTTTAAATTTACTGTCCAATGCGGTTAAATTTAGATGCCCAGATGCGAGCCCGCATATAAAAATTAGCTACGAACACGAAGCTATTTTTAATGAAGATCACAATGCAGAATTAAGCTTTCAAGTTATTACTATAAAAGATAATGGTATAGGGTTTTCTCAAGACTATGCCGACAAAATATTTGTACCATTTCAGCGCTTACATGGTCGTTCACAGTATAAAGGAACAGGTATTGGCCTTTCTGTGTGCAGACGAATTGTAGAACGCCATGGCGGTACTATTACGGCTAAAAGTAAAGACGGTGAAGGGGCAACCTTCATTATAAAATTACCTGTGGAAGCTGCGCTTTTCACTTTGCAAGGAGAGGCTTAAATGCCCTACACAAAAGTTAAACCAATTACTATTTTAATGGCAGATGACGACGAAGATGATCGCTTATTAACGCAAGATGCACTCGCGGAAAGTCGAGTGCTCAATGAGCTTCACTTTGTTGAAGATGGTGTTGAGCTTCTTGAGTACTTAGAGCGAAAGGGCAAGTTTGCTGATAAAGAGGTTTCTCCTCGCCCTGGACTTATTTTGCTTGATTTAAACATGCCAAGAATGGATGGCCGTGAGGCGTTAGAAGCGATTAAAGCAAACCCAAATTTAAAAGGGATTCCAGTTGTTATTTTAACTACATCGAAACAAGAAGAAGATATGGTTAAAGGGTACAACTTAGGTGCGGCTTCATACATTACCAAGCCAGTTACCTTTGACGGCTTAGTTGATTTAATGAAAACACTAGGCAAATACTGGGTTGAATTTGTAGAGCTACCAAGTACTTTTAACGATTAATGGAGATTGTATGTTAGATAAAGTGACTCAATTGCTGCTTGTAGAAGACGATGAAGATGATTACATACTCACCTGCGACTATTTGGAACAATTAGACTCACATACGTTTAACGTTCAATGGGTAAGTTCTCCAGAGCAAGCAATTGAAACGCTCAGTAAAAACGAGCACGACATTTGTTTGCTTGATTACCGCTTGGGTGCATCTAATGGGCTTGATGTTTTAAAAGAGGCGATAGCAAATGGCTTTAGCGGGCCTATTATTATGCTTACTGGGCAATCGGATGATGAGTTAGACTCTGCGGCACTTGATGCCGGGGCCGTTGATTATTTGATTAAAGGAGAAATGAGCTCAAGCCGTTTTGCTCGTGCAATTCGTTACGCCCTTGCTCGAAAAGATGTTGAGGGAGAGCGGGTAGAGCGATTAAAAGCGGAAGCTGAAAACCGTTCAAAAGACCGTTTTTTAGCACACCTAAGTCATGAGTTACGTACACCGCTTTCGTCTATTTTAGGTTACACAGAATTGTTGATGCAAAGCGACTTTAGTCAGCAAGCTGAAAACGAGCTAGGGGTTATTTATCGAAATGGTAAGCACTTACTTAGCCTTCTTAATGATGTATTAGACTTATCAAAAATAGCCGCAGATAAGCTAGAGCTTACGCTCAGTGAAATAAACCTTGATAGCATGCTTGCTGATGTATACACGTTAATGCGTGTGTCGGTGCTTGATAAGGGCTTAACTTTACGCTTTGAATCCGACCAAGCACTCCCGCTTGTTGCTCGCCTTGATGCCACCCGAGTTCGACAAATATTAATAAATTTAATTAATAACGCAGTTAAGTTTACCGATAAAGGCGAAATAGTTGTTAAGGCATGGACGCAGCATGTTGATAACAAAGAAATGCTCTTTTTTAGCATTAAAGATTCAGGCATGGGTATTGCCCCTGAAAAACAACAGCTGATTTTTAAACCGTTTGAACAAATAGCGGATGTTGAATCGCGCTCAGTCGGCGGTGCGGGGCTAGGCTTGGCAATATGTGCAGAGCTATTATCTCGTATGCAAGGCAATATAAATTTGCATTCAGAAATAGGCAAAGGTTCTACCTTTACTATTTCGGTGTACCCTGGTGACATTAGTGATGTTGAACGGCAAGTGCTTAACTTTAGCAGTGTCCCGCAGTTACAAAGTAAATTAACGCCAAGTAAAGTGCATGGGCGTGTATTGGTTGTTGATGATTTACGCGACCTACGTATGCTGGTTGGGCACATGATCAGTAGCTGCGGCGCGCGAGTAGACTACGCAGAGCATGGCCAACAAGCTCTTGAGAAAGTACGTATAGCCGACGCCTACAAGGCACCTTACGATATCATTTTTATTGATATTCATATGCCTGTAATGGGTGGTAAAGAAGCAACCATCGAGCTTAGAAAAATGGGCTACAAAGGGCCAATAATTGCGCTTACGGCTGCCACAATGAAAGGCATACACGAAGAGCTTGCCGCGCTTGGTTTCAACGATGTGATACCCAAACCAGTAGATAGCAGTGCGTTATATCAATGTCTTCAAGATTATTTAGTGTCGCCGGAAAATACTCCTCAGGCAAAAGATATTCAAGTTAAAGCGCTAAGTGAAAAAAGGCAGCGCTTTTTATTGGTAGAAGATGATGACGATGCTGCACAAATAACCCAGTTGCTTTTAGAAAGCTTAGGAGTAGAGACGGTTATAGCGTCAAGCTGTGCGCAGTGTTTGCAAATACTTAACCACGATCAGCAATTTGATAAAGTATTGTTAGATATGCATTTACCCGATGGCAGCGGAATTGACTTAGGTGAGCAGGTTAACGAACGATACCCTGAGCTGCGATTAGTTATTGTAAGTGGTGCAGAACCTGATCCTACAGATATAAAAGATTTAAATATTGATCGTGTTTTATTAAAACCTATTAATTTAGGCTTATTAGAAACACTTATAAGTTAAAGCATAAGGTTTAAATTATATGCAGTTTATAACACTAGACTCTGAAAGATTAACGCCTTCAAAAGTGGTGTGTGTGGGTCGAAATTACACAGCCCACATTGCAGAGTTAAATAACGAAACTCCCGATGAAATGGTGTTATTTAACAAACCTAATAGTGCCATTACTCACTCTTTAAAAGCGCTTCATAATGATGATGTTTTACACTACGAGACAGAATTATGCTTTGTAGTAAAAAATAAAAAGTTTGTAGGTATAGGATTAGGCCTTGATTTAACAAAGCGTACCGTACAAAGCAAATTAAAAAATAAAGGGTTACCTTGGGAGCGCGCAAAGGCATTTGATGGCTCTGTTATTTTTAGTGATTTTATTGCGCTAAGTGATAGCACTCAACAATTTACATTTGAGCTAAAAATTAATGGTGTTGTTACGCAACAAGGCGATACTCATTTTATGTTGCATAAACCCGATGCAATTTTACAAGAGATTAGCGAGTTTATGCACTTAGATGATGGTGACGTAGTGATGACTGGCACACCTTCAGGAGTTGGTGAGGTTGTTGCAAACAGTACCTTTACCGTTGCTTTATTCGCTAATGAGCAGTGTTTGTTGGAACAGCAATGGAAGGTTGTTCAAAGTTAATAACCTGCTGTTGATAATGTTTATTAAAGTCAGCAAAATTAGAGTTTAAAAAAATATGCTGGCTTTTAATGTATTCAGATGATTGTAAAATGGTCGCCTTTAATGCGTCATTAATTTTTTTTATAGCTTGAGATGCAAAGTTATTTTCTGCTTTTACAGCACAGCCCACAGCACCTCGTATAAAGTCAGTTTCGTTTCCAGCCAAAGGGAGACTAACTATGTTATTAAACCTTTCTTGTTTATTAAAGTAGTCTGCCATAAATGGGTAATCAATAGAGTAATCTATAAAACCATGACTTAAGCGCGCAATGACAGCCTGGCTTTCATTTTCACTACTCCAACTAAGTGACGAGCTATTATTGCTTTTTGTGTTGCTAATAATTGTGTTTATTTTATTTGAGAACTTTCGTGCGGCAGCTTGGCCGTAAATGTAGTGTTGATCGGCTAATAAATTAATTAAATTGATTGGTGAGCCATATTTTTTGGTCAATTTAGGGGCTAATTCTTTAGTTGTTAATACGAAAAATGGTGGATAAACCGTTGTTGGGTTTGATAGTTTGAGTATGTGATTATTATTCTTTTTATAAATAACACATGGAAAGCATACATTTTTACCTTCATTTAAATACTTATTAATACGCTGCTGTGGAACAACAAGCCGTGTATGCTTTACATCAGTGATTGTGTTAATGAGTTGCTCTGTCAGGTTATCGCAAAGGCCACCCTGTGGCGCTTTATCGCTTTTAGTTATGTGAAACGGAGGGGTGTAGCTTTGTAGCCAAATTATTTCTTTAATGGACTCTACTTTCTTAGCAGTGCCAAGCGCTGTAAACGATGTAAGTAACAAACTAATTAATAATACGCGTTTTGCCATTGCACAGACTTTTTTAAAAATTAATACTTTTAGTATAGGTAATAATTAACAATCATTTTTATTAGTTTTAAAAAAAGCAGGTAGTGATTTACCTGCTTTAATATTAATTTTAAGGTACACACTTAAGCTAATAAGGCATAGGGAAGTTTTTAAAAATAGTTCCTATGCTTGCTAAGGTTTCGTCATTTAAAGTAATGCTAAATGCGTCTATGTCTTCTTTTAACTGCGCCATAGTTGTAGCGCCAATGATAGAGGACGTTACTCCATCAACCTGATTACACCACGCAAGTGCAAGTTGCGCTGGCGTCATGTTATTTGCATATGCGAGCTCGGCATATTGCTTAGTTGCTTGCTGAGCATTGGGTGTATCTCTAAATATTCCATTTCGCTGTGCAAAGCTCCATCGAGAACCTTCAGGGCGAGCACCATTAAGGTATTTACCTGTTAATAAACCGGCCGCGAGGGGTGACCAAGGTAAATAGGCAATATCTTCGTGTACACATTGCTCAATTAAATAGGGCCAGTCTTTAGCATGGGCTAAGCTAAATTCATTTTGAATAGACACCATGCGTGGCAAGTTATGCTCTTTGGCTAAGCTTACAAATTGACTTATACCCCAGGGTGTATCGTCAGAAAGCCCGCAATGTTTGATTTTACCCGCTTTAACACAATCGTTAAGGCCTTCTAAAATATCAAGCATGCCAGCTTGGTGAGCGTGCGTATCCACATCACTAAATTTGAGTACTCCTGGCCACTGCCTTGCAAAATGTGGCGTTGAACGATTAGGCCAATGCAGTTGGTACAAATCAATATAATCGGTTTGCAAACGCTTGAGGGAATTATCAACCGCCTCTATAACTGCTTGGCGCGTTATATCGCCACCACCTCGTACCCACGATAGGCCATTACCTGCTATTTTTGTTGCCAGTACTATGTCGCTACGTTTTTGTTGATTACGAGAAAGCCAGTCGCCAATAATATGTTCTGTTTTACCGTAGGTTTCTGGTGAGGGAGGAACAGCGTACATTTCAGCTGTATCAATAAAGTTTACGCCTCGATCTAATGCATAGGCTATTTGCTCGTCTGCATCGCGTTGGGTGTTTTGAACGCCCCAGGTCATACTGCCTAAGCAGACTCTTGAAACATCAACACCGCTACTACCAAGTGGGCTGTATTGCATAAAAATTCCTTATTACTCGTCTTGGGCGTATTTTACTAAGGCTGACAAAAGTGGCTCTGTAATAGGCGCTTTTGCACCCGTTTTAAAATCAAACATGACTACTTTTGATGTGCCTGTAGTGGTTATGGCATTTTGTGCGTGACTAAATATACTGTAATTCATAACAAATCGGTCGGTTTTAATATCTGAAATAGTCACGCCAACAGTTAGGGTGTCTGGAAAGGTAACCGGGCGTTTATAGCGAACCGTATTTTCACTTATTACAGGGCCAATACCACCAGGTTTAATGGTGTCGAATAAGTTTAGTTTATTTAAAAAGTCTATTCGGGCTATTTCAAAATAACGCAGGTATACCACGTTGTTAACGTGCTGAAGGGCATCCATGTCGGCCCATGCTACAGTGATGTCGGTATGAATTGGGTGATTATCTTTGAACCTTTGCATGTACTTATAGCTCTTAACTTTAAAGCACTTAGGTTATCAATATGAACTAGCGAGCTCAAGGGAATTTATAATTAGGTGGTTTTAAAAAACTTTGTAACCAATTGATTTTGGTATACAGTTAAAAAACACACACAGGAGCACACACATGCAAAATATAATTAATTGGTTATTAGCTAGTTTAGTTTTTATAGCGTCGTTTACCTGTTATGCAATGGGTAACGCCTCTGGTGCTATTATTCTTATTTTGGCAGGTTTCTTTTTTGAAGTTTTGCTTTGGCTACGAAGCATGAAAGAGCAAGAAAACAATAAACGTCTTTTTTAATTGCCACTAAGCTTGATTATCAATAGTGATTACATGATAATAGCTGTATAAATAAACAGTGTTTATTGTGGTGATGAAAAAGTTTATACACATAGATATGGACTGCTTTTATGCGGCGGTAGAAATGCGAGATAACCCAAAGCTTGCAAATGTACCGCTTGCTATTGGCGGCAACAGTCGGCGCGGCGTGTTATCTACTGCCAACTATATAGCCAGAGAGTTTGGCGTGCGCTCTGCGATGTCTAATTACCATGCTAAGCAATTATGTCCTGATTTGGTTATTGTGCCCGGACGTATGGCTGTTTATAAAGAAATATCGAGCCAAATACGCGAAGTGTTTAGTCGCTATACCCACCTTGTAGAACCACTTTCTCTTGACGAAGCTTACCTTGATGTTACTGACAGCCAAGCCTGTAAAGGCAGTGCTACACTTATTGCTCAGCAAATAAGGGCTGACATATATAACGCAACAGGATTAACAGCTTCTGCGGGTGTGGCCCCCGTTAAATTTATTGCCAAAATAGCCAGTGACGAAAATAAGCCAAATGGCCAATTTGTTGTACTACCTAATGAGGTTGACCAATTTTTGGAACAGCTGCCGCTAGGGAAAATTCCTGGTGTGGGTAAAGTGACATTAGAGAGGTTAAATCTTAAAGGGCTTTATACTGGAAGGGATGTGCGTGAAAAAGGGGTGAACTGGATGCAGCAGCATGTGGGTAATTTTGGTGTATCGCTTTATCAAAAATGTGCGGGAGAATACATTGGTAGCGTTTCAACTGAGCGGATACGTAAGTCGCTAAGTGTTGAACACACCTACGAATACAATAAAACCAGCCTCCAAGAATGTTTGGATCAGATCCCTAGCTTAATTGATGAATTAACACGTAGGCTTGATAAGCAACAATTACAAAGTCGTATCAACAAACTGAGTGTAAAAGTGAAATTTGCTAATTTTGTGGTTACGTCAGCCGATCAGGCTTATCACCAATTAAATACCGAAATTTTTGTACAGTTATTTACTAAGGCGTACCAACGAGGGTTGCAGCAGCCTGTTAGGTTATTAGGTATTGGCGTCGGTATTAAAAGCCAGCCAGAGCGTAACTTACAATTGAGCATTTTGGATTAATGCGTAAAATTTTTAACAAGCGTTTTAGATAAATTAAACGCTTATCGCATCTTACTGGTCTTCAATATACAAATCGACGATAATAAAGGTCTATGTTTTTAACAGGACCTGTATTTATGGCATACCCTAAAGCCGTGTTAGCCCAAGTTACAAGCGCTAGCCTTGAATGTGCATCACATGACGCACTGATCATCATAAGTGATGACTTTTCTCAATTACCTAATAACTCGCTACGCGATGCAGTTTTAGCTCAGTCAAAAATTGATGCGCGCATTGGCAAGCAAGTAACCTTACTTGTTATTGACAATAAGCGCGTGATTTTAGCACCAACAGGACCATTAAATAGAGATTATGACGATGTCCGTCGTTATTTTGATGCCGCTAAACTTGCAATTAATGAAGCTAAGTTATCAGGTAGTGTAAACCCAGCCTTATTTTTACCTAGCTTGTCAGGTGATAGCCGTTATCAGCATGCGCTAGAAGTTGCATTTTTAGGTATGTGCCAAGCTCTTTGGCAGCCATTAGAAGCACGTGAGCACCATGGCGAGGGCATTGAACCGATAGCCACTATTGGGTTAATTAATGCGAGCTCGCAAACTGTTAAAGCCGTTAATGCGATTGCGGCTGGCCAGTATGCTGCTCGTGATTTATGTGGTACTGAGCCTGAGCGTATGGCGCCCCCTCGCTTTGCAGATTATTGTGTTGATTTATTTAAGGGCACAAATATAGCTGTTGATGTTATTGACAATATTGCTGACATTGACAAAAACTACCCCATGTTAAGTACTGTTGCGCGTGCATCTTATGCGGTTGAACGCCACCACCCACGCGTTGTAAAACTTGAGTATGTACCTGAGGGCGAAGTGACCCGTACACTTATGTTTGTTGGTAAAGGCCTTGTTTACGATACCGGCGGTGCTGATTTAAAAGTGGGTGGTTACATGGCTGGTATGAGTCGTGATAAGGGGGGGGCTGCGTCGGTTGCAGGCTTTATGAAGGCCGTTGCTGATTATCAACCAAAAGGTGTAAAGGTTATTGCTTACTTAGCGGTTGTGCGTAATTCAATTGGGTCTGATTGTTTTGTACCTGATGAGATAATTACCAGCCGTGAAGGTGTGCGCGTACGCATTGGTAATACTGATGCTGAAGGGCGTTTGGCAATGGGTGACCTATTAAGCGAAATGAAAGATTTAGCTAAAACAGAAGTTAATCCTACACTGTTTACCGTGGCAACGCTTACAGGTCATGCTGCACGAGCTATGGGACCTTATGGTGCCTATGTAGAAAATGGCCCAGCACGGCTTGCTAAAGTGTCTCGCCAAATTGCTGATTGTGGTGATTTATGGGCAGATGGTGCTGAAGTATCGCGCTCGCGCCGTGAAGATTACGATTTTATTAAGCCACGTACCCTAGCAGATGATGTACTTTCAAGTAATAACGCCGCTTCAGCGGTTACTGCACGTGGTCACCAGTTCCCTATGGCGTTTTTAGCTGTTGTTGGCGGACTTGATAAACACGGAACTGACGCTGCACAGCCATTGCCATACGTGCATATGGATATTGCAGGTAGCGGTGTTGAAGGCGGTGATTGGCAACATGGCAAACCAACAGCGGCTTCTGTTGCTAGTTTATTTGCCTGTTACTGCTTATAAGTAGTTAACTGCTTAGATTAAAAAGCCCTGTTTAACAGGGCTTTTTTTATACTCAATGTAATTTAAACCGATTAACAACAGATGAAAGCTCTGTACTACTTTGTTTGAGCTTGTCACTTGCGCTGTTAAGTTGCTTGGTGTTATCTAACGACTGTTCAGTTGATTGAGATAAGTCGTTTATGCGTAAGTTTACCTCATCTGCAGCTTGAGTTTGCTGCTCTGTTGCACGTGCAATTTGGCTGTTCATTTCAGTGATAATAGAAACGAGTCGTTCTATTTCATTAAGTGAGTTATTAGCAGAGGACGCCTGTTCGACAGTTGATACAGAAAGTGTTTGGCTAGCTTTTACTGCGTCTACAGCCGCACGGGTACCTTCTTGTAGCTTGCTGATCATTGATTGTATTTCATCCGTGCTTTGCCCCGTTCTACTGGCAAGTGTACGCACTTCGTCAGCAACTACTGCAAACCCCCGGCCATGTTCACCCGCTCGTGCGGCTTCAATTGCAGCATTCAGTGCCAGTAGGTTTGTTTGCTCCGAAATACTTCTAATTACATCAAGTACAGAGCCTATGTTTTGGCTTTCATTCGCTAAATCTTCAGTTACACGGCTTACTGTTTCAATGTTTGCTGAAAGTGTTTCTATGGCGGTTATTGTTTCTGCGACGACATGTTTACCCGTTGATGCATTTTGTGCTGCATCGTTAGCTGCTTGCTCTGCGGCTTCTGCGTTGCTACTCACATCATGTATTTGGTGGGTCATTTGCTCCATTGCCGCTGCAACTTGTGTCGAGCTGTCGTTTTGTAGCTCTATGAATGATTGGCTAGTTTTTGTTGAATCGTCAACGGTGTGGGCGTGTTCGTTAACATCGTTTGCACTTTTTGATACGTGCTCCAAAGATTCACGCATTTTAGAAACAAATAAATTAAATGAATGCGATAGCTTCGAAATTTCATCGTTACCTTCTTCATTTAAAGTACGTGTTAAGTCGCCTTCACCTTGCGAAATATCTTTCATCATATTGGCAGCAAGTCGCGTCGGTAGTAACACACTTCGCCCTATAAAGTAGCTAAATGCAATAACAGCTACAATCATCACCACAGCATTTAAAATAATAAGATTCCGTTGAGAGGAAAAGGCCGCATCAATGGTGTCTAAGTAAACACCTGAGCCAATTATCCATTGCCATTGGTTAAACCCCTTTACAAAGGCGATTTTATCAACGGGTTGCTCTTCGCCGGGTTTTGGCCATTTGTAAGGAATAAAGCCTTCGCCGTCTTTTTTAGTAATATTTACCATTTCAACAAACAACGCTTTACCGTCTGGGTCTTTATTGTTTGTTAAATCTTTACCCTCTAGGGCAGGTTTTATTGGGTGCATTACCATTTCTGGTTGGTAGTTGTTTATCCAAAAATAATTAGTTTTATCGTAGCGAAGGGCACGTATTGCACTTATTGCCTGCGTTTGCGCCTGTTGCTGTGTGAGTGTGTTGTTTTGTTCGAGTGTGTAAAAGTGTTCAATAATACTATAAGCGGTTTCCACTACATTTTGTGTTTTTAGGTATTGTTCGTATTTAAGGGCTTTATATTGGTTATTTAAGCTAGATACACTCAATACAATTAAGCCAAAAATAACAATGCCAACCAACATAGCAAAACGCTGAAAAATACTAAAACGTCGAAGATTAAACATGTACGTATCCTTTATTTATTTGCACAAAAAAGTGCACCAAATAAGTTTAGTAAAAATATGCATTTAATCTAGGGATTGTTTATCTTTCGAGGTTAAATTTACATCTTAATATGAACCATTAAACCAAGGCTGAGTTTTAGGTTGGCTATAAATAAAAAGGCTGATTAAAAAATCAGCCTTAATAAGTTAGTTACTATTTGTTATTTAACATCAAAATGACGATTAAAGAAATTCGTAATAGTTTGATGTAAATGAGTTTGAACCTGTTTACCGCGTAAACTATGTTTTGAACCAGGGTAGGTCATCATTTCAAACTGCTTTTCACTGTCTTGCAGTTGTTTAAATAGTTTAGTTGCATGGGTAAATAATACATTGTCGTCTGCCATACCGTGGTAAATCATTAGTGGTCCTTTAAGGCCATCGGTGTATGGAAATACTGCGCTGGCTTCATACCCTTTTGCATTCGTATCAGGGTGGCCCAAATAACGCTCGGTGTAATGGGTGTCATATAATGCCCAATCTGTTACAGGCGCACCTGATACTCCGGCATTAAAGTAGTCACCAGCTTTAAACATGGTCATTAATGCCATGTAACCACCGTAACTATGGCCGTATATGCCAATGCGCTTAGCATCTACGTAGTCAAGTGTACGTAAAAATTCGACCCCTTTAATTTGGTCTGCTACTTCAACGTCACCTAGATTTTTGTATATAGCGTCTTCAAACTTTTTACCACGGTTGTACGAACCACGGTTATCAAGTTGAAAAATTACATAACCTTGTTGCGCCATATATTGAAAGTATAAATTTTTGCTTCGCCAGCTGTTTGTAACGCGTTGAGCATGTGGACCGCCGTATACGTTTACAATGACAGGGTGCTTTTTACCCGCACTCATATTAGTTGGTTTGAACAAGCGGTAATGCATTACCTGTCCATCTTCAGCTTTAATTGTGCCGTATTCAGGTTTAGCTAAATTACTTAGGTAAGGAGTAAGTGGATGGTTGTTATCTAGCTTGTTTTCTTCAAGCCAAGTAATAAATTCGCCGTTAACTTTGCGCAGTGCTGCTGAGTTTGGTTTGTTTACTGAAGAACTTGTATCGATGAACGTTTTACTATCTTTTGCAAGCACTACGTTGTGGTACTGGCCTTTCTCAGTGATTCGTTTAGAGTCGCCTTTTTTAAATAAAGGCGCGCTGTATAAATGGCTTTCAAGAGGTGTATCTTTTCTGCCAGCAAAATAAACTATGCCTTTTTTCTCATCAACGCCTTTTAAGCTATCAACAGCCCAGTCACCCGATGTAATTTGACGAACTAACTGTCCATTTGTGCGGTAAAGGTATAGGTGCTTGAACCCATCGCGCTCAGAGGCCCACACAAAGTGTTTTTTGTCTTTTAAAAATACCAGATCAAAATGAAGATTAACCCATGTGTTGCTGTTTTCGGTTAATGCCACTTTTTGCTTTTTAGACTCCGAGTCATAAAAACGTAGTTCTAAAGTTTGCTGTGAGCGGTTTTGCCATTGGTAAGAAAGTGTTTTGCTGTCTTTTAACCATTTAGCACGGGCAATGTATATGTCTTGATTTTTACCTAAGTCAATCCAATCAACTTTTTGATCGTTTAATTTAACGACACCTAACTGAATTTTTACGTTGTCGGTACCGGTAAAAGGGTAGCGCTGATTAAATAATTTTACTTCGTCGGCATATATTTCGTTACGAATAGCTTCTTTAACGGGGGATTCATCAACACGGGTGTAAGCGATTTTAGTTTCATCACCAGACCACCAGTAACCTGTCATGCGGCTCATTTCTTCTTGCGCTACAAACTCAGCCATGCCATTTTTAATAACGCCGCCGCCATCTTGGCTTAATTGAATTTCTTTACCTGAATTAAGCTCTAACGCATATAGATTTTGCTCTCGTATAAACGATACGTAGTTACCTTTTGGCGAAAAGCGTGCGTCGGTTTCAAATGCTTCTGTGTTGGTCAGCTTTTTACTTTTAGCTGAGGCTAAGTCGTAGTAGTACAGATCACCATTAAGCGGAAACAAAAGCGCTTTACCATCGGTTGACCATGTGTACTCTAGGATGCCTTTGCCAAAAATACGTTGGCGTTCACGGCGTGCCTTTTCTTCATCTGATAGGTTTTCAGGGCCAGAAAATAATTCGGCTGAATCGACTAATACGCGATTAGTGTTATCGTTTAGGTTGTATTCCCACAAATCGTAGCGGTTATAGTCGTCAATTTTACCTTGTAAATAGGTTACACGACTTCCATCTGGCGAAAATTTAAGTTGAACGGGAGATTTACCTGACAGGCTTGGGTCATCAAAAATCCGTTCTAGCGATAAAGGTTTTGCTTGAACACTGATAGCACCAACAATAAGTGGTACAGCAAGTGAGAGGTGTTTTATTTTTTTTAGCACAAGGTTACCTTAGCTCAGTATAAATATTATTTTGAATGGTAAAGCCAAGCGTGTGCAACTGCAACTAAATGCTATAAAGTAGCAATTATTAAAGATTAACAAGGATAAACACAATGACTGAGAGTCAATTTGAACTGGCTGTTGAACTTCAACGAGATTGTATAGAGTTAGCCGATTGGCCTCTTTGCAAGGTGCTTTTATTAAACGATAGCCTGTATCCTTGGTTTGTATTAGTACCAAGGCAAGCTGGTTTAAAAGAAATAATCGACTTATCTGAAGACGATCAAGTGGTGTATTTAAAAGAGTCTGCAAAACTAAGTAAGTTACTTATTGAGGTTTTTAACCCAGATAAATTAAACGTCGCGGCTTTAGGGAATATAGTGCCGCAACTACACATTCATCATATTGCACGATTTAAAACTGATAAGGCGTGGCCTGCGCCAATATGGGGTAAGTTTGCGGCAGTCCCTTACACTGAAGAACAAATAGAAAAAATAAAAGCACGTTTTTAAAAGCGAAAACATTTACACAAGTGAGGATTAAAATGAAATTACTTAAAACCCTGAGTACGAGCTTATTTGTTATTGCGTTATCGGGCAGTTATGTTGCTGCTACTGAGCAGGTAAATAATACCGAGGTTGTAAAAAAGGCTGATATTAAGAACTTTGCTGTTCATAGTAACCTTGTGTATTCGGCTGCACAGCCCAGCAAAGAGCAATTAAAGCAATTGTCTAAAGCAGATGTGAAGCACGTTATAAATTTACGTGGGACAAATGAACAAGATTGGGATGAAGGTGAGTTTGTTCAAACGCTTGGTATGGGTTATCACGCATTGCCTATTTCTGGTGCGCAAGATATTACAGTCGCGAATGCACGCAACTTAGCAAATTTACTTAAAAAACTAAACGGTGAGCAGGTTTTGGTTCATTGTGCTAGTAGTAATCGAGTTGGGGCTTTAGTTGCTATTTCAGCCCATGAAGACGGGTTAAGTATTGATGAGGCGCTTGAAAAAGGAAGGCGCTGGGGAATGAAGAGCCTGGAATCTAAAGTGCGAGATGTTATAAGTAAATAAAACTAAAGGCGTTACACAGTTAATTGTAACGCCTTTTTAGTTTAAGTTAGTTAAGACCAAGTACGTCTTTACCTTGCTTAAAGGTGACATCTACTGGAATGTTAGCTTGGCTTAGTTTTTCTAAATCTTTGGTGAGTGACTCTTTAATATCACCATGGGTTGCAATTAGTTGGTCGACTTTTTGGTAATCGCCGTCACCTTGCAAAGTTAAAATTAGACGAGAAAGCTTAGCCATAGCAATACTCATTTTTTCCATGTTGACGCGGTAAAAGCCTTCTTCATTTTTAGAAAATGCGCCTTCTTGTGCAAAGAAGTTAAAACGAATCATATTCGCTTTCCCGTGTGCACTTGACGCGCCAAAACGCACTGAGCGGAATATGCCGGCCATAAAGGTAATGTAGTAATCTTCAATGGTTCCTTCGCTGATCTCGCCTTTATTTAATAATTGCTCAACCATGTATAAACCTAAAATGTCGGCTTTACCTTCTTCAAGTGCACTTGCGTGCTCTTGTAATGATTGGCGAACCGTTCCTTTACCTGTAATCGTATTTTTAATACCTAAACCATGCGCTACTTCATGAAACATGGTGTTAGCAAAAAAAGCATCAAAGGTAATGTGCTTTCGTTGCTCAGGCACAATTAACTGCTCTGAAATAGGCACTAATATTTTATCAAATTTAGCGCGCATAGCATTTTTAAGTTGTAGGCGGCGCGTGCCTTTTTCTAACTGGACTTGCTCATCGTTTGGTAAGTTGATTGCAATGGTTTTGCTGCCGGCATTTGAATGACCAGCATAATAAACAACGTCATACGCGTTTAAGTCTGCATCTGAACCGGGGACTTCATGTTTATATTTGTCATCAACAGGTAAACCTTTTTGAAGCTCAGGTAAAAAGGCTGCAAACTTGGCAAGACGCTCGCTCCATTTTAAATCTTTAATTAATACATAAGATTCATAGGCAGTACGATAACCAAAAAGTTGGTCTTCGTAGGTTTCAATTGGCCCAATAACCACATCGATTGGGTTATTTTTCATGTCCATCCATGCAAAGTCAGATACCTGAAAGTCATCTTTTTGAAGCGCGTCAGCTCGGAGATTTAAGTAATTTGCAAATTCTTTATTGTCGGCAAGTTTGCTGGCTTGGCGAAGTAGGTCAGCTGCTTTTGCAAGTTCTGTTGCGTACTCTTTTGAGTAAGGCACGCTGTAAAGCTTACCTTGTTCGTCGCGTTTAATAATTGAGTAGAGGCCTGTTTTATCTTCTACGTCCGCGTTATTAAGCTCTTCTTTAGTTATATCAGCAGGGTAAAACTGTGCACCCAGTGGCTTTTCTTTATAGCCTGAAAGAAACGTTTCATCGCCATTTAAACGGTCCCACGGACCGTAGTTTATATCGGCAAATTTGCGAATTTGTTGATCAGTTAGTTTTGCTAAAAAGGCATCTTTATCTTCACCAAATGCTTGTTTCCAAAATAAGGCATCCATTACTTTTGACGCGTCAATCAGAATAGCAACCATTGCCTTTTGATTATCACTTAAGTGTGATAAATCGCTTTGTAAGCTAAAGTCGGTGTATATGTCTAAGCGTTGTTTATCAACATTAATGAGCTCAGGCCCCATTACTTTTACGGGTGTTTGCGATGTGGTCTCTGAAGATGATGACGGTTGTTCTGAACATGCACTCAGAAAAACAACACCAGAGAGTAAAATGGCTTGGCTAATTTTATTTAAGATCATTATTTTGCCTATTTAAAAGTTAATTTAATAATGGGTAGACGCTTGTTTTGGGGCTCATTGGCGGCACGCTACTATATTGTGACAGCATTAAAGCAAACCTAAACAGTAAATAGCAAGTATTAGGCGGTGTATGGTAATTGTGTTGTTGAAAATAAGAGAGCAAAATAAAATTATATAATTTCCTTAACTTTAACGGTAAGTTAGGCAATACTGATGTAAGTTCATTATTATAAAAATTAACTGTTGTAGCGTGTAGTACTATTACAACTAAAAGGATGACAGCTTTATGTCTACAGAGAATGCATTATTAACAATATTAGTTGATAGAATAAATAACGATACACTTGTATTACCTACATTACCTGAAGTTGCGGTTAAAGTTCGCCAAGCTGCAGACAACCCTGAAGTTAATTTAATGCAAATGTCGGAGGTTATTTCACAAGATCCTTCGTTATCTGCTCGTATGATTAAAGTAGCTAATAGTGCAATTATGGGACGTGCGGTTAAGGTATCTACCTTACATCAAGCAGTTACCCGCATTGGGTTGCGTCAAATTAAAAACATAGCGACAGCAATGGCTATGGAACAATTATTTGTTTCTAACAATGATCTTATCAAAGGCTACATGGGTAAAGCGTGGCAAAAAACATTAACGGTGGCGAGTCATTCAATTACGTTAATGGATTTTTACTTACAAAATAATAAACGCACGTCGTTAAATCGCGATTCAATTACGTTAGCGGCTTTAGTTTATAACATTGGTGTATTACCTATATTAACTGAGGCTGAGCGCCACCCTGAGGTGTTTGCAAATCCTAGCTTTTTAGCACATGCTATTCAAAAGCTAAGTGGCAAAATTGGGTCATCAATCATGGATGCGTGGGAATTCCCTGTTGAGTTTTCAGATGTGGCATTAAGTTGGGCTGACCCAAGCTATAAACCAGAACAAATAAGTTATGTAGATTTTATTCGAATTGGGGCTATTTTAGAGGGGACTTTACAGGTATCTGATAAATCAGCAGCTCTACAAACTTATATTGATAAAGGTGTTATTTCATCTATGCAGTTGTTCTCAAGCGATGAATACAATGAAATGCTTGTAGACGTAAAAGACATGTTTAGCTAATTAAGCCTTAAATTTAGCGCAATAAAAAAGCACGATTAAATATCGTGCTTTTTTATTGCTATTTAACGCGTGTTTAGAGGGTAACTAAATCGTCAGCATCGCCTAAACCTTGGGTTAGCTCTTCTAGCAATTGTTTAATTTCTTCAGATGCTAAAATAAAATCGGCATCAAGTTTTACTGCCATATCTTCTTTAGGTATGTCAGCGTTTTCTTCTTTTAATGTATCTGAATAACTCAAACGTTTGATTGAACCATCATTTTGTAGCATGAATTTAACACGCTCTTGCCAATCGAGGGCTAGTTTAGTAACGCGTTTACCACTTTCAAGGTGTGATTTAACTTCATCACATGACAGATCATGGCCTTTTAATTTAACTTGCGCGCCACTGTCATCAGCTTCTTCAAGTTCAGCGTCAGAGCCAATTGCAAAGCCTTCTGGTGTGGTAAAGTTAGTTAGCCAATCAGTTAAAAATACATCAAGGTCATAATTTGCAAATGCAGGCACGACAGGGAGTGTACCTAATGATTTGCGTAATAGTGCTAAAAGCTCTTCAGCTTTATTAAAGCTTGCACTATTTACTACAACCCACCCATTTTCTTGGTCAATAAATGCAAACTGTAGGCTCGACTTTTTAAATGCTTGAGGAAGTAAGGTATGAAGAATATTTTCTTTTAATTCGTCTTTTTCTTTCTTTTTAACTGGACGATTTTCTTCAGCTTCGATTTGGTCAACTTTTTCGGCAACTAATTCGTTTATTACAGAAGCCGGTAATACTTTTTCTTCGCGTTTAGCACATACTAATATACTCTTTTGAGAGAAGTGAGAAAGTGCTTCGCTATGCTTTCCAAATGCTTTAGTCCAGCCAAAGGTAGAGAGCTCTTGGCCTGTACAAGGGCGAAATAGGTCTTGTTCTAGAGCTTTATCAAAGTCTTCTTGTGTGTACGAAACATCTTGTTTAAAGCGGTAACAAATAAGGTTACTAAACCACATAGGGGAGATAATCCATCTGAAAAATTTGCTCAATCATAACAATAAAAGTCGCTCCTCGAAATGACTGATTAACGACTATTTAAATTAACTCTAATTGAATATAGACAGAGGCTTAGCCATATTTTTAGGAAATTGTATAAAATATTGCAATCCTTGGCCTGGCTCGCTTGTCGCTTCAATTGAGCCGCTTAAAGTTTGCTTAACTAAATTAAACATTATGTGAGTGCCCAAACCACTACCACCTTCATCGCGTTTGGTGGTGAAAAACGGATTGAATAATTTTTCAAGCTGCTCAGTGGTGACTCCGTTGCCGTTGTCTTTGTAGTTAATGGTTAGGTTGGTTTCGTCACTTGTGATGTTAATGTCCATAACACCATTGGTTTTACCTTCAAAACCATGAATGAGTGAGTTAACAATGAGATTAGTAAATATTTGGCTTATGGCGCCGGCTGGCAAATTTAATACTAGGTCATCAGGGCACTGTAGATTAATAGTGTGCGATGTTTTTTTCAATTTAGGGTGAAGCGATCGTATTACTTCATTTACATAATCTTTAAAGTTTATGGTACGCACAGCCTCACTGGCTTGGTCTACAGCAATTTGCTTAAAACTTGCAATGAGGTCTGAGGCTCTATCTAAATTTGTTGTAAGCAAGCTTGTGCTTTGCTTAGCTTCGTTAATGAATTCTTCTAATGCTTTAGGGGAAAGTGTTTTTCCAGCATAGGCACTTTCGAGCTTATTTAAGCGCTCTTCTAAAAATGATACCGCGGTTACACCAATGCCGATGGGGGTATTTATGTCGTGAGTGATCCCCGCAACTAACCCTCCTAAAGCGGCCATTTTTTCTGTACCAACAAGTCGTTCTTGAGCAAGTTTTAGCTCGTCAATGTAACGTTGTGATTCTGTTTGCTTAGTGAGCAGTTCCTGCTCGGTGCTTCGGCGCAAGTCTATTTCGTCTGTAAGGACTATTTTTTGTTTTTCTAATTCATATTTTTGCTGTTGTAATTCCATCATTGCTTGACTTAAATTAGACGTTTTTCGGGCAACATCTTGCTCTAGCTGAATATTATGTTGGTCTAATTTTTCGTTGCTCACAATTAATTTGCTTTGAGTTCGCTCGAGCTCTTTTCTGTACTGAACAACCTTATCGATTAGGTTATTAAAAGATTGCTCCATTACTTTAAGTTCATTGTGCTCTTCGGTCTCAATTTCGATGTGTTGCCCTTCTAGCTCATCGAGTTGTAGGTTTTCGATTTGTTCGGTGAGTTGATAAAGTGGGTCGGTAAGTAATTTTCTAAAAGCCATTAAGAATAAAATAATTAAAAATGTTGTTTTAATCATGGCATTACCAATCAAAAAGTAGATTGATACCATTATTCTACTCAGTACCACTTCTCTGCTGGAGAATAACGTTACATCACCTACTTGCGTAGCCCGTCCTGAAAATTCAAAAATGAGTGGGAAAGTATAGCCAAATAGCCCTGATTTTGAGTCTTCCAACATGGCTTCTTCTTGAACAAGTTGCTGGCTGTAGAGTTTATGAATATCTAAAGAGCGACCAAGTTGTGAAATAACCTCGCCACTATCATCACGCACAATAATTCCCTCAATCATAGGAATAGCTAGCAGGCCCTCTGCGGTCGTTATTGTTTGCTTTGTATTAAGCTCCCAAATTGCTCGTGTTAAACTGCGGCTAAAGGTTTTTTGCAAAGTGGCAAGTTCATCTTTAATGTAATCTTTAGTATTTATGTACTCGGCAAGTACCTGCCCGCATGTCACTACAAAGGTAAGCAAAAAATAGACCGATAACACACTGGTCAGTAATCTTTTAGAAAGGCTTTTTTGTAGCATGGGGTATCAATAATTCCTTGAACTTTAATTAAGTATTTGCACTACTATTTAAAATCTAGTCAATAAATGCTTAAAAACAAATAATAAATGATTTATTTTATGACAAATAAAGGCTGATTTTTGTTTTTGTTTATTACACACTACCTATATCGGAGTGTTTGTATATTATTGATAAACTAATTGTTGTTTGTTTTTTATGCATTTTCGCAATAGTAAACTATCCCTTTTAGCTTGTTAAGTTTATTCAATAATAGATTGTTACAAAATGTGGACAAAAAGCACAGGTATTTTGTAGTAAATATAGGTACCATTGTACAAAAATACGACCTTGCTACCGACCGTTGTCCTTAATGACATTAATTATGCTTATTTAGTAGTTTTATAATATGAATTTTTCTATTTTAGTGTGTGATGACTCGACAGTTGCACGAAAACAAGTAATCAGATGTTTGCAACAGTGTATAAATGCCGATATTCAGCAAGCTACAAATGGCGCACAAGCTATTGAATTACTAAAAACGAACCGTTTTGATTTGTTATGCCTAGATTTAACCATGCCTGAAGTTGACGGGGTTGGTGTTCTTGAATACATAAAAACAAACAAGGTTGAGTGTTTTGTACTTGTTATTTCTGCTGATATACAGGAGAAAATGAAGTTGCGAGTGGCTAAATTAGGCGCTATCGATTTTATAAACAAACCAATAGGTAAAACACGAATGAATGGTGTTTTGCATAAATTTGGCATTCACTAGGTTTTTTTATGTTAAAAAAGGCTGTTTTATCTTTTAATTTGCGCTTGACAGCATAGCCTTTGTTAGTGCAGTCTTACCCCATGAAAACATTTAATCGCGTACTGACCATTATTATTACAACCACCATTCTTACTGGATAGTGGCATAGGTCGGTGCAACAAATTTAAAGGCCTGTGTTCACTTAGAACACAGGCCTTTTTTCGTTTTATGGAATGAGGAACATAAACAATGCGCGTTTTAAAATTTGGTGGGTCATCACTTGCCGACTTTGCTTGTCTTGAGCAGGTAGCTCAATTAGTTAAAGCACAATTAAAAGATGAAATGCTATTAGTGTTATCTGCACCCGGTGGGATGACTGATTCATTGGTTTCACTGGCAAGTGCTGCAGAGCAAGGCCATGACTTTGGCCCTTTATGGGAGGCGTTAACTGGACGTTGTGATGAGTTGAAATCAGCCGTAGAAAAAAAGTATGGCGCAATTAAAAGTTGGCCAGATTTTAACGCGCTAAAAAATAAGCTTGATGGTGTGTCATTAATTAAGTGCTGCCCTGAACAGGTGCGCGCTTATGTTATTAGTTTTGGCGAGCGTGTTAGTGTATCGCTTATGCAGCGATTATTAAGCTCACATCAAGCAGTATATTTAGAAGCGACTAGCTGTGTTGCATCAACAGGTGGCTACATAGATGCAGAGGTTGATTTAGTAACAAGCAAAGCGCGTTTCCAAGCTGTGTTAAAAGAAAACCCAGCCACGATTTATATTATGCCAGGTTTTACAGCAAGCAATGATAAAGGCGAGCTGACTACCCTTGGCCGAAATGGCTCTGATTACTCTGCAGCCATCGCTGCGGCTTGTTTAGAGGCAGATGTTTGCCAAATTTGGACTGATGTTGATGGTGTTTACAGTGCAGACCCTCGTTATATCAAAAAAGCCACTAAAGTCGATTTTTTGTCATACAAAGAAGCAATGGAGCTTTCTTACTTTGGTGCCAAAGTTCTTCATCCAAAAACTATTTTGCCGTGCGCTAAAGCCGGCGTTCCTTGTGAAATAAAAAATACGCACAACCCTGACGCGCAAGGGTCACTAATCGGTAATGATTATTCGTCAGACGAACCGGTAAAAGCAATTTCAAGTCTGCAAGACCTTGCTATGCTAACTGTCTCGGGCCCAGGCATGAAAGGCAAAGTGGGCATGGCCTCAAAAGTATTCAATGCGCTGGCTCATGACAACGTGTCGATTGTGTTAATCACACAATCGTCGTGTGAATTTAGCATTAGCTTTTGTGTACATGAAAGCGATTTAACCCTTGCATTAACAGCATTGCAAACTGCGTTTGAGCTTGAATCACAAGCAGGTTTGATTGAACCTGTACAAGTACAGCGTAATTTAGCCATAGTAACGCTTGTAGGCGATAACATGCGCGCGCACCGCGGTTTAGCGGCTAAGTTTTTTGCATCGCTTTGCCAAGCACAAGTAAATATAGTGGCAATTGCACAAGATTCTACCGAAAGCGCTATCTCAGCTGTAATTGATGGAGAGTTATGTAACGACGCAGTAAAAATATGCCATGAGAACTTTTTCACACATGTGCCATCAATCGATGTGTTTTTACTTGGGTGTGGTTTAGTAGGGCAAGAGCTTATATCTCAATTAGAGCGCCAACAAGCATGGCTTGAAAAGCGCAATATAAAGCTTAACTTGTATGGCGTTGCAAACTCGCGTCAGCTACATCTTGATAGTGAAGGCATCGCGTTTAGTGATTGGCAACAAAAATTAGCTGCTTCAGAGCAGGCGTTTGACTTAAAACTCGTTGAGCAATTTGTTAAGCAAAACCACTTAGTTAATCCTGTGCTGGTTGATTGCACATCGTCTGATGCACTGGCGGCGCAATATGTTGACTTTTTAAATGCCGGTTTTCATGTTGTCGCAGCCAACAAAAAAGCAACAACTAGCTCGTACACTTACTATCAAGATTTAATAGCAGCAACGCAAAAAAACAATCGCAAATTTTTATATGAAACCAATGTAGGTGCGGGGCTCCCAGTCATCGACAATTTACAGTCGTTATTTGGCGCGGGTGATGAACTACTTGAATTTAGCGGTATTTTATCTGGTTCGTTATCTTACATGTTTGGTGCACTTCAAGATGGTTTGTCATTGTCAGAGGCAACCATCAAAGCAAAAGAAAGTGGTTTTACAGAGCCAGACCCTCGAGACGATTTATCAGGAACGGATGTTGCGCGTAAACTTCTCATTATTGCGCGAGAAGCAGGTATGAAACTAGAGCTAAGCGATATTGAAGTTGAGTCGGTATTACCACAAGGATTTGCCGAAGGAGACAGTATTGATGAGTTTATGGCAAAACTGCCAAGCTTAGATGCTGACTTTAATACCCGTATAGAGCAGGCAGCAAGTGAAGGAAAAGTATTGCGATATGTGGGTACAATTAAAGAAGGGCACTGTAAAGTAGGTATTGAAGCGGTAGATTCATCACATGCGCTAAATGTTATTCGTGATGGTGAAAATGCACTGGCTATTTTAAGCCAATACTACCAACCACGCCCATTTGTTATTCGTGGTTACGGTGCGGGTTCTGAAGTAACTGCTGCAGGTGTATTTGCAGATGTTTTAAAAACCTTATCGCGCTAGGAGTAAAAAATGATTGAAGTATATGCACCTGCGTCTATTGGTAATTTTGCAGTTGGATTTGATGCATTGGGTGCCGCGCTTTCACCAATTGATGGCAGTTTATTGGGTGACGTAGCGGTTGTAAGTGCAGCGACTAATGATGAGTTTGTCTGTTCTGGCGAGTATGCTCATAAATTACCGAGTGATGCGAAAGAGAACTTAGCATATCAGTGCTTAGTGCATTTCAGAGCGCACGTTGCTCCAGATATGCCTTCAGTAAAGCTTGAACTTAAAAAAAACCTGCCAATTGGCTCAGGGTTAGGATCAAGTGCTTGTTCGGTTGTTGCTACATTTGCAGCGCTTGATAAATTTGCAGAAACACAGTTGAACCAAGTTGAGTTAATTGAGTTGATGGCAGATTTTGAAGCCGTTGTAAGTGGCGGGCGTCATTACGACAACATCACACCATGTTATTTAGGCGGCTTGCAGCTAACTGGCGATTTAATTCCTAATAAATCGATAGAACTTCCGGTAGATGAAAATTGGTATTATGTTGCGGCGTTTCCAGGCTTTTCGCTTAATACGGCAAAAGCGCGCTCTGTATTACCTAAAGAGCTTAGTATGCATGCAAGCATTGAGTTTGCGCAGCGTTTATCTGCCTTTAGTAGCTTGTTACTAACAGCACGTTTTGACGATGCATTAAGCATTATGAAAGATGAAATAGCAGAGCCATATCGAGCGCCACTTATTACCGGCTTTAGTGAGGCCAAAGCAAGTTTACCCGCACTGGGTGCTGAAATAGTGAGTATTTCAGGTGCAGGCCCTACGTTATTTACTGTATGTAAAACACTGGAAGCGGCTGAGCAATGCGCCAAATGGCTAAAAGATAATTATATAAATGAGCAAGGCTTTTGCCACATTTGTAAGTTAGATAACGACGGCACGCGTCAATTAAATGTTATATAGGAAAAGAAGTCATGCAATTACATAATTTAAAAGATCACTCACAAAAAGTGTCGTTTGTTGAAGCAGTAAAAACAGGACTCGGGCGTAACCAAGGTGTATTTTTTCCTGAATCTTTAGCGCCATTGACTGATATTGATGCACTGCTTGATATGGATTTTGTTACTCGAAGCGGCAAAATATTATCGCATTTAATTGGTGATGAGTTGCCAAGTGACACCGTTGCCGCCATGGTTAAAAATGCGTTCAACTTTCCAGTTAAGTTAGTCGAGGTAGAGGAAAATACCTATTGTTTGGAGCTGTTTCATGGCCCTACGCTTGCCTTTAAAGATTTTGGTGGGCGCTTTATGGCTGAATGTTTAGCGCAGTTTAACGAAGGCGAGAAGGTTACAATTTTAACCGCAACATCAGGTGATACCGGTGCGGCAGTAGCGCATGCATTTTATAATAAGCCAAATATCGATGTGGTTATTCTTTACCCTAAAGGCAAAATTTCGCTGGCTCAACAAAAGCTATTCACTACTTTAGGCGGTAATATTCATTGTTACGCAGTTGATGGTAGTTTCGATGATTGCCAAGAGCTTGTTAAAAAATCGTTTTTAGATGACGAGGTAAAATCAACACTTGGCCTTAATTCTGCTAACTCAATCAACATGAGTCGATTAGTAGCGCAAGTGTGTTATTACTTTGAAGCAATTGCGCAACTGCCAAAAGAAAAGCGTGCAACAGCACATATTTCTGTACCAAGTGGTAACTTTGGTAATGTATGCGCCGCAATGATTGGTGCTGTAATAGGGTTACCAGTAGGAAAGCTAAGTGCAACTACTAACCAGAATGATACAGTTCCACGTTTTATGCTAGACAAAAACTGGGCACCAAATACAACGCTTGAATCGCTTTCAAATGCGATGGACGTAAGTAAGCCTAACAACTGGCCACGAGTGCAAACTATGTTGGATAACAACTGGTTCAGTTACGACAACTTTTATTCAATTAGTGTTGACGAACAAAACACTCAAACAGTGATGAAAAATATTCATCAAACAGGGTATGTTGCAGAGCCACATACTGCAATTGCATACCAAGGTTTAGTTAATAACCGAGCACCAGGTGTTGCGGGTATCTTTTTAGCAACTGCACATCCGGCTAAATTTAAAGAAAGCGTGGAAGATATATTAAATATCGAGCTTAATATGCCAAAACCACTAAGTGACGCATTGGCTAAACCCTGCCTAGCAAGCGATATAAACGCCGATTATGACGCGTTACGCACAGAAATACTGGCTAAGTTAGGTTAAATAAAAAGCAAAAGTTAAAGCGGCTTAGGCCGCTTTTTTTGTCTGTTTTAAACCGTGAAACAGCGTTGTCAATTAACTAATTAAATGTAATAAATGAAAAACATTTAAAATAGTTATGTAAGTTATTTAAAAATATCATCTTAAAAGGACTGTGAAATAGTTTCAATCCCTGATTAAATATCCTCAACTTAAGAACGTAGGCAAAGCGCGGTTTTAAGCGTACAATATAGCCTCTAAAAAATACCATACACGTTGCCCAGGAGCCCCCAATGTTAGAACGTAGCATGAATATTTCGGACTTTGATCCAGAGTTATTTGACGCGATGAGTAAAGAAACATCACGTCAAGAAGAGCACATTGAGTTAATTGCATCTGAAAACTACTGTAGCCCACGCGTACTTGAAGCACAGGGTTCTCAACTTACTAACAAATATGCGGAAGGTTATCCTGGCAAGCGTTACTACGGTGGCTGTGAGCATGTAGACGTGGTCGAGCAATTAGCGATTGACCGTGCAAACGAATTATTTGGTACTGATTACGCAAACGTTCAGCCGCATGCTGGCTCGCAAGCAAACGCAGCTGTTTTTCAAGCATTATTAAGCCCGCTAGACACTGTTTTAGGCATGAGCCTAGCGCATGGTGGCCATCTAACTCATGGCTCACACGTAAACTTTTCAGGTAAAACGTACAATGCAATCCAGTACGGCCTAAACGAAGAAACGGGTGAAATTGATTACGCACAGGTTGAAGCGCTAGCACTAGAGCACAAACCAAAAATGATTATTGCAGGTTTTTCTGCTTATTCAGGCATTGTTGATTGGGCTAAGTTCCGTGAAATTGCAGACAAAGTAGATGCTTATTTATTTGTTGATATGGCGCATGTTGCAGGTTTAATTGCGGCGGGTGTTTACCCAAGCCCTGTACCATTTGCACATGTTGTTACTACAACAACGCATAAAACATTAGCGGGCCCTCGTGGTGGTTTAATTATTTCTGCATGTGGCGACGAAGCAATCTACAAAAAGCTTAACAGTGCAGTATTCCCTGGTGGCCAAGGTGGTCCTTTATGTCACGTTATCGCTGCAAAAGCAGTGGCATTTAAAGAAGCTCTTCAACCAGAATTTAAAGAATACCAAACACAAGTTGTTAAAAATGCGCAAGCAATGGTTAGCGTGCTACAAGAGCGCGGCTATAAAGTTGTTTCTGGTAAAACAGACAATCACCTATTTTTACTTGATTTAATCGATAAAGACATCACAGGTAAAGATGCTGACGCAGCGCTTGGCAATGCTAATATTACGGTTAACAAAAACTCAGTACCTAATGATCCGCGTTCTCCTTTTGTAACCTCTGGCTTGCGTATTGGTTCTCCTGCGATCACACGTCGTGGTTTTAAAGAGGCAGAATCTAAAGAGCTTGCTGGTTGGATCTGTGATGTACTAGACAATATTGCTGATGAATCTGTACAAGCACAAGTAAAAGAAAAAGTGAAAGCTATTTGTGCAAAACTACCTGTTTACGCTTAACAAAGTAAAACGGTAATTTAGATCACATAAGTAAACATGTTATTATAAAAGCCGCTTTTTAGCGGCTTTTTTGTTTTTAAAACGGATACCTTGATTTATGCATTGCCCATTTTGTACAGCAAAAGACACCAAAGTTATAGATTCGCGCCTTGTTGGCGGTGGTCATCAAGTTCGCCGTCGCCGAGAATGTAACGATTGCCACGAACGTTTTACGACGTTTGAAGGGGCTGAGCTGGTTATGCCCCGTGTTGTTAAACAAGACGGAAGCCGAGAACCCTTTAATGAAGATAAGTTACTTAATGGCTTAAATCGTGCACTTGAAAAGCGCCCTGTTAGCACAGAGCAAGTTGATGAAGTGGTCAATATAATTAAATCACAACTACGTGCAACGGGTGAGCGAGAAATTTCGAGCCATTTGGTGGGAGAATGTATTATGGAGGCGCTGAAAAAACTTGATAAAGTAGCTTATGTAAGGTTTGCGTCTGTGTATCGCTCGTTCGAAGATATACGCGAATTTGGCGAAGAAATTGCCCGTTTAGGTGAATAATTATGAGTAGCCAAGTCGCATTTACCGAGCACGATAAACTCTATATGGCACGTGCTATTGAGCTTGCTAAAAAAGGGCGATTTACCACAACGCCTAACCCTAATGTGGGCTGTGTACTTGTAAAAGATAACCAAATAATTGGTGAAGGGTTTCATCAATTAGCAGGGCAAGGGCATGCCGAGGTAAATGCACTTGCTGTGGCCGGTGAAAAAGCAAAGGGTGCAACCGCCTATGTAACACTTGAACCTTGTAGTCATTATGGGCGCACGCCGCCCTGTGCAGAAGGGCTCAAGGCTGCGGGTATTAAAAAGGTGATTGCTGCCATGGTTGATACCAACCCAGAAGTGGCAGGCAAAGGCCTTAAAATACTGAGCGACGCTGGAATAGAAGTCGCTTATGGACTGCTTGAACAACAGGCTCGCGCATTAAATCTTGGTTTTTTTAAGCGAATGGAGCAAGGGCTTCCTTACGTAACCTGCAAATTAGCAGCCAGTATAGACGGTAAAACAGCGCTAAAAAATGGAAAAAGTAAGTGGATCACAGGTTCTGCTGCACGAAAAGATGTGCAGCTATACCGCGCTCAAAGCTGTGCCATTTTAACGGGGGCCGATACGGTTCTTGTTGATGATGCAAAACTCAATGTTCGGTCAAGCGAATTACCGTATTCATTACCGACCAACTTACCGCTTCGCCAGCCAGTGCGTGTTATTATAGACTCGCAAAATAGGTTAACACCGGATCTTGCGCTATTTAAAATAGCGCACCCAGTAATAATTTTTACCACCGAGGTTGATAAATCGACTCTGTGGCCGCATTTTGTTAAGCACATAGCGGTGCGTGAGCAACAGGGTAAGGTTGATTTAACCGATGTATTACAAAAACTCGCTAAGCATCAATTTAATAATATATGGCTTGAGGCTGGGGCAACCCTTGCGGGGAAAATGACCGAGCTTGATTTAATTGACGAGTATGTTTTTTATATCGCACCAAAACTGATGGGCTATGATGCTAAAAGTTTAGTAAACTTCCCTGAATTGACGAGTATGCAAGATACTATCGATTTATCCTTTAATGAGTGTGTGCGTGTTGGTGACGATTTGCGTATCAATGCGTTAAAAAAGCACTCACTAAAATCACTTAACAAAGAAGAGTAGCGCTATGTTTACTGGGATAATAGAAGCCACAGGCAAAATTGCTTTATTACAAAAAAAACAAGGCGACTTAGCCATTCGCATTCAAAGCGCCGACCTTGATATGAGTGACGTGAAGCTGGGCGATAGTATTGCCACAAATGGTGTGTGTTTAACCGTAGTTGATAAACATATTGATGGCTTTAGTGCTGATTTATCTAACGAAACAATTCATTTAACTGGTTTTGCGCATTATTCAATAGGGCAAACGGTTAACCTTGAAAAAGCCATGCAACCGGTTTCGCGTTTAGGTGGGCATTTAGTGTCTGGTCATGTTGATGGTATTGCAACCATTGCTGCAATTACACCAAATGCGAGAGCGACTGAATATTGGCTTACAACCGATGAAAGTTTAATGAAATACATACCTTACAAAGGGTCGGTATGTATTGATGGTATAAGCCTGACAGTTAACGCTGTAGAGGGTAATAAATTTAAATTAACAATTGTGCCGCACACCAGTGGTCAAACAACGATTGCCGACTTTAAAGTAGGCACCCAAGTTAATTTAGAGGTCGATCAAATTGCACGTTATTTAGAGCGTCTTATTAAAGGTGCTGAGCAGCCAACCGGCGCAGACATATCAATGAGCTTACTCGCAAAAGCGGGCTTTATTAAATAACGAAACTGACAACTTACACGAGCGAATTTATGAATTTACACAGCGCACAAGAAATTATAGACGACATTAAAGCCGGTAAAATGGTCATTTTAATGGATGACGAAGACAGAGAGAATGAAGGTGATTTAATTATTGCTGCCGAGCATATCAGTGCAGAGGCAATTAATTTTATGGCCACTCATGGCCGCGGTTTAATTTGTTTAACGATGACACAAGAGCGTTGTGAACAACTTGATTTGCCTCTAATGGTTAAAAATAACGGTGCTGCGTTTTCAACTAACTTTACAATGTCGATAGAAGCGTCAAAAGGCGTAACTACAGGTATATCTGCAGCAGATAGAGCACGCACAGTACAAGCTGCAATTGCTAAAGGTGCTGTCCCTGGTGATATAGTACAGCCGGGTCATATTTTCCCAATTATGGCGCAGCCAGGTGGGGTGTTAACACGCGCAGGTCATACAGAAGCAGGTTGTGATTTAGCGCGATTAGCGGGCCTTGAAGCGTCTTCTGTTATTGTTGAAATTTTAAATGCAGATGGCACTATGGCGCGTCGCCCTGATTTAGAAATTTTTGCCAAAGAGCACGATATAAAAATAGGCACTATTGCTGATTTAATTGAATACCGTAATTTAAACGAAACCACAATTGAAAAAGTAGCTAAGTGTAAATTACCGACAGAGCATGGTGAGTTTGATTTAGTAACTTATAAAGATACGATCGACGGTCAGTTACATTACGTACTACTCAAAGGTGAAATTAAAGCGCAAGAACCAACGTTGGTACGTGTGCATTTGCAAAGTACGTTTAACGATATTTTACTTTCTGATCGAAGTGCGGATAGAAGCTGGGGCTTATCTGATGCAATGGCATACATTGCTAAAAACGAGGGGGTGCTCGTTATTTTGGGTAAGCAGGAAAGTACTGAAGAGCTTGAAGCTACAGTAAAAGCATTTGCTGCTGCAGACGCGGGTGAAAATGTTACACCGCGTAAATTTCAAGGAACATCTCGTACCGTTGGTGTAGGCTCACAAATTCTTGCAGACTTAGGTATAGAGCAAATGCGCTTAATGAGCAGACCAAAAAAATACCATGCACTTTCGGGGTTTCACCTAGAAGTTGTTGATTACATTGAGCCACAATAGGCAAACGCTTAAACTAGGCTATTTCATTATTATTATGGTATGATGCGCAGCAATTTTTGCGCAATCGCAACCGCTTGAACTTATTTTTAGGGTTATCGAATGAAAATTATTGAAGGTAATAAGTACGCTCCGGGCAAAAAATTTGCCATTGTCATCTCTCGTTTTAATGACTTTATTGGTAGTAGCCTACTTGAAGGCGCTGTTGATGAGCTAAAACGTACTGGTGGTGTATCTGATGACGATATTACTGTTATTTATGTACCGGGTGCAGTTGAATTACCTTTAGCGGCAAAACGCGTTGCGGCAAAAAAAGAGTATGATGCAATCATCGCTTTAGGCGTAGTGATCAGAGGTGGTACACCACACTTTGACCTAGTTGCTGGCGAATCAAACAAAGGTCTTGCGCAAGTATCACTAGAGTATGATATACCGGTTGCATTTGGCGTATTAACTACTGAAAGCATTGAGCAAGCTATTGAGCGTGCAGGCACCAAAATGGGTAACAAAGGCGGCGAAGCTGCTTTAGGTGCGCTTGAAATGGTTAATGTGTTAGATAAAATTTAAGTTTAAGGAATTTTTGTGAAACCAGCAGCAAGACGTAAAGCACGTATCTTAGCACTTCAAGCCGTTTATTCTTGGCAATTGAGCGGCAATGCAATTGCCGATATCGAACAACAAATGTTGATCGAGAACGACGTTACTAAAATTGATGTTGAATACTTTAAAGATTTAGCCTCAGGTGTGGCTGTTAATTATAAGCAACTTGATGAAGCAGTATCACCTCATTTAACACGTCCGTTTGATGACTTAGATATGGTTGAGCGAGCAATTTTACGTTTAAGCAGCTACGAACTTAAGTTTCGTGAAGATGTACCTTATAAAGTTGCTATCAACGAAGGTATTGAGCTGGCCAAAATATTTGGCGCAGAAGACAGCCATAAATTTGTAAACGGTGTACTTGATAAAGCAGTAAAGCATTTACGCAAGTAATAGTACTTCCTCTGTTTAAATAATCAGAAGATTACTTTATATAACCGTTAAAAGGAGAGCCGGCATAGGTCGGCTTTTTTGTGTATGAAGGAATTTGAATTAATTAACCGCTATTTTAAAGGTCGCGGTATTTCTCGTCGTGATGTTAATCTAGGCATAGGTGATGATTGCGCGCTTGTCACTGTTCCACAAAACTGCCAACTTGCAGTCACAACTGATACGTTAGTCGAGGGCGTGCACTTTTTTGAAGATATTTCTCCTCGCGCTTTAGGGCACAGGGCACTAGCTGTAAACCTCAGTGATTTAGCCGCAATGGGGGCTGAGCCTACGTGGGTATCTGTTGCATTAACATTACCAACTATAGATTCACAGTGGATTGCAGAGTTTACTGAAGGCATGCATGAAATTGCAGAATACTTTAATGTACAAATTATTGGGGGTGATACCACGCAGGGATCACTTACCATTACTATTTGTGCAAAAGGTACCGTGCCTGAAGGTAAGGCGTTACGAAGAAGTGGTGCAAAGGTAGGTGATTGGATTTATGTTACAGGTCCTTTAGGGGATGCTGGGCTTGCTATTGAATCCCGTAAGCAAGACTTTAATATAACCCCAACACATTTAGAGTACCTGAATAAGCGTTTTGATTACCCAACCCCGCGAGTGGCTGCTGGGCAAGTGCTTAGAGGACTTGCAACATCAGCGATTGATGTATCAGATGGCTTACTTGCTGATTTAACACATATTCTTGAAATGTCGCAAGTTAATGCAGAAATAAATATTGAAAGTATCCCTACCTCAGAGGCAATGAAAGCAAGCCTAGATTTTAATAAGCAATTACCGTTTATTTTGGGTTACGGCGATGACTACGAATTAATTTTTACTGTTCCAGATAACAACAAAGGTATGCTTGATTTAAAGTTAAACCAGTATGGTGTTGATATTACTTGCATTGGGCAAATAAAAAGTGGAGACGGTAAGATTGAGCTTTTACACAATGGTGAAATGTTTAGCTTTGAGCAGCATGGCTTTGAACATTTTACAAAGGAGCAGGTTTGAATAAAAACCGATTATTTAATTTAAAACGCCCGCACCAGTTTTTTGGATTAGGGTTTGGTACTGGTCTTGCCCCTAAAGCACCAGGCACATTTGGTACGTTTGCTGCGTTGCCATTTATATTTATAACTATGCATTATCCAATATGGTTGCAAATAGTGTTTGCTGTTGTGATCAGTGTGTTTGGTATATGGGCATGTGGTAAAACTGCCGACGATTTGGGTGTGCATGATCATCCCGCTATTGTATGGGATGAAGTCGCTGGCTACTACATCACCATGATAGGTGCAGCATTGAATTGGCAAACTTTATTAGTTGGCTTTTTACTATTCCGCTTTTTTGATATAGCAAAACCGGGCCCTATTCGAATGCTTGATAAGCGCGTGCATGGTGGTTTTGGTATTATGGCAGATGACGTGCTAGCGGGTGTTTTTTCATTGATTTGTTTGCAAGCATTAATAAAAGCAGGTTTACTACCGTTTTAATGTTTATATTTAATTAGTTTAACTAGGTGGCAGCGTATGATGCGATTTTTACTGGTGTGTGTACTTATGTTGTGCGCAATGCCAAGTGGGGCTTCGATTACGGACTATGTCGTTAAACAATGGAATATTAAAGATGGTTTGCCATCGCAATCGCTAAAAAGCGTAGTGCAAGACCAGCAAGGCTACATATGGCTAGGAACGCAGTTTGGGTTAAGCCGCTTCGATGGTACTACGTTCACAAATTACAACACCCAAAATAGTTCTTTTTTACCGAGTAATGGAATTAATAAGCTTTTAATCGATTCGAACGGATTACTGTGGGTGGGTACCAAAAGTGGGTTAGTTGTAATAAACCCAGCTACTTTTTCAGCACAAGCATTTAATATTAAAGGCCCTGTTAGGGATATTTTAGAAGATTCTAAAGGGGGCACGTGGATTGCCGCCAATGGGTTATATTATGTTGACCGTGGCCAAGTTAATTTACGTGGTCAATACAGTGGAACTTTGTCTACTGCAAATGCAACCGTTATAACTCAAATAGTCGGCTCAGTGAGCCAAATGGCACTTTCGCCGGAAGGCATTTGGCTTGTTAATGATCGTCACTTATTACGCTTAACTAAAAACTCCTCTGATTTTGCTAAGCTGCGTTTAGAGCTGACTGCAAAAATTTCTTTGCCCGAGCGTTTAGCTCAAACTATTGTTCATGATCTTGCTTTTTTAAATGGTAATTTATATTTAGCCTCAGAGCTTGGCGCTTATTTTTTAGATTTAGACGATGAGCTAAGGCCTTTCCCATTACCTAATGCGAACAATTCTGCAGTATATAAATTTATGAGTGACAGCGATGGCGGCTTATGGATTTCTACATACGGGCGTTTACTGTTTAGAGATAAAGCGAGTCAATGGCAATGGGTAGAGCCTAGTCAGTTAGATCAAAGTATTTGGTTTGCTGATATTTTTAGAGATGATAAAAATAATATTTGGCTAGCCAGTTTTAGTGAAGGCCTATGGCTTGCTCACGAAGGACGGGTCGAAAGACACGCGGCGGTTTCAAAAATGACCGAAGCTGTTATGGCGCTTAGCCAAGCGCCCGATGGCAAGTTATGGGTGGCCAATAAAAGTGGTGTTGGTTATTTTGATTTAAATAAAAGTTATATTAATTTAATTCCAAGCAGCCAATATGGCCGTGCTTCAGTACATGATTTACAGTTTGATGGCGACCGTTTATATATTGCCACAGGGCGAGGTTTATTCGTTTACGAGAACGACACATTGTTTACTGTACCCGGGCGTGCACTGCGTGATAACCCTGTGTTTGCAATTAGTCGTTCAAGTAAAGGCGGGTTTTGGATAGGCACAGGCCGAGGTTTATATAGGCTTAATTTTGCAGGTTTAACTCCTTTTGCTTACAACGCGTTTTTAGGCAGTAAATTTATAACTTACGTGTTGGACAAAGAAAACTTTGGTGTTATTGGGACGAGTAAAGGCGCTTACTATTTTACTGACCGTGGTATTGAAAAAGTAGGGGATCAAACTTCGCTTGAAAGTGCATATATCACTAGTGTTTTGCATATTGATGGCGTGGGTATTTTAATTGGTTCGCTTAATGATGGATTGTTTTACCGCAGCGCGCAGGGTCAATGGCGACAGCTTGATGCGGCAAATGGCTTGCCGTATGGTTCTATATTTAGTTTAGAATACGACGAAAAATTGAATAATGTTTGGGTAAGCACCATGAAAGGGGTTTACAGAATGCCAGCAGGGCAGTTTAAAACAGATATTCAAAGCTTAAAAGTAGAAGAGGTGATTTCGTCATTCGACCGACAGCTTGATGGCAAAGCAAACCAATGTTGTAGTGGATTGGGTCATGATGCGGTAGTCAGTATGGGTAACTCAATGTGGTATCCAAGCCTGCAGGGTGTTGTAGAAATACCTAAAAACGTAGAGTTGTTTGGTGTACTGTCGTTAAAGCCGACCATTGAAACAATTAACACACCTGAGCGAAGCCTCACAACAGCAGCGTTGGGTAATAAGCCAACTCTTGAAACCGACGAACGAGATATAACGCTTACTTATACGGCTATCGATTACTACGCGCCAAATAGTATTGAGTTTAGATATAAACTAAGTGGCTTAGATAGTGATTGGCGATATGCAAATACTCGTCGTGAGGCTATTTATACTAACTTACCTGCAGGGGCATTTTTGTTTCAGTTAGAAGCAAAACGCCAAGGTGAAGATTGGTCAAAGGCACAAGATGTAGAGTATGGCTTTATTGTGCCTGAGCGTTTTGATGAAACAATTTATTTTAGGTTGCTGATCACAAGTGGCTTTATTTTACTCCTTTATTTAGTATTTTGGGTGCTTAAGGCGCAAGAGCGCAGAAAACAAAAAGTGCTTGAAGGTTTAATTACGGAGCGGACATTAGAGCTGCGCCAAGCAAATGATAAATTAGGGCAAGTTAATTCACAGCTTAAGCTCGTTAGTCACTCAGATGAGCTAACAGGCTTGCGTAGCCGTCGCTTTTTGTTTGATCAGCTACCAAAAGACATTGAACACTTTCAACGTAATTCGCAATCATTGCAGGCGCAGGGTAAATCACTGGTACTTGTAATAATAAATTTTGATAACTTTAGCCGTATAAATGATGCATTTGGTCCAATTGCAGGTGATAGCTGCTTGCAGCAAATGGCAGCTCTACTAAACTCGCGTACCCAAGGCTCTGATTATGTAGCGCGTTGGAGTGGTGATGAATTTTTACTGCTATTACGTGATTTTAAATGCAATAAAATAGACAGTTACGCGTCAGAACTTTGTAAAGCGATTGCAGAGTATTCATTCCAACTACCTAACGGTAATATGACAAATATAACAGCCTCAATTGGGTGGTCTTTCTACCCATTACCATTACTCGGTGGTCAGGTAATTGGTTGGGAAACCTCTATTAATTTAGCTGATATTTCACTTCATCAAGTTAAAAAGCGCGGTGGTGATGGCGTAGCCCATATTACTTTTGACGAGCAGCTAGATGCATTTGAATTTGAGCAAAACTCTAATGTAGAGCAGCAGCTGAGTATGCTACAGCGAAATGGTTTGGCCGATATAAAAGTGTGGATGCGATAATACCTGACCAACATTGTTGATCAGGTATGGTGAGGTTAACTCTATTGATTAAGCCAAGCTGGTAATATTGCAATTGACTCAGGTGCCGTAAATGCAGTGCTCGCATCAGCGCTAACGTCGCCTCCGGTACTGCTTAAAATATTGTTAAAACGCATAACCACATTATTTGATTTTTCAGCTACGTATAAATCTGTCCCGGTATACATAATATCGACAGGGTTGCCCAGTAGGGTATTTGGACCGCTAATAGTGGTGCTTATGTTTACCAAACCCGACGCCATTGCTACGTTATTCAACACGTATATTTTGCCATCATCGGCAATTGCTGCGCTACCAACATCAGAGAGAATTAACGAGCCGCTTAGCGAGTCGTAGTCGATGCCATGTATATTGCTTGGCGCTTCTATTTCGGCTCCAGCATTTGCAGGTGTTATAAGCCTATCTTCAACGGCAATATTAGTATTACCAGCCATTAGCTTGCTTTTGACTTCGTCGAATACAGCAACGGTTCCATTTGCTAGTGCTACAAAAGCACGGTCAGTGTTTGCATCGTAATCAACATCCCAAGGGCGAGCGCCGTTTGCAAAAGTAAGGGTCATCAAAGGGGACGCATCCCCTGTAGTACACGTTGAAAATATAGAAATGCTTGGCGTATCTGCATTATTTTCTGCAACTAAAATCATACCGCTATCAGAAGCAACATCAAGACCTTTAGGAGATATAAGGCCTGTGTTCGCTCCAGTAATAATACTATCTTGGCTTGTATTATACGTTTGCCCATCTCGGTTTATTGCCACTTTATTTGAAATAACAATACCACCAATAGAAGTTGCACTGTTATCGAACGTTGTATAACTGTTTCCCGCTTTGTCGAAGGTAGTGCTTTCTATAGTTTGACTCGCGTTATAATTGCCAATTTCAGTATTAAGTTGTGAACTTAATCGACTAATTTGCCCAGTTGTTTCACCTGCAGTGCCTGGGTTACTGCTTACAGCGACCCCTAAAAGCCCCATATTAGTGGTATCACTATCTGAAATATCAGCCATTTCATTTTGCATACCCAGTTTGGTAATTGACTCAGGTTTAATAGTTGAAGTGATTAAGTCAGGAGTAATATCGCCGCTTTCACCTGAAAAAATATTGCTAAATACAAGAACAGCATCATTTGATTTTTCGGCTACACGCAAGTCACTCCCTTCAAGGCTAATATCAACCGGGTTACCAAGCATTGTTGCTGGGCCGGCAATACTGCGTGCAACGCTCACTAAGCCGTCTGCGGTTGATGCATTATTGATTACAAATAACGAACCATCGGTTGCATCTGAGGCACTGCCTACATCAGATAAAACAAGTTTATTCGTATTTGAGTCATAAACAATGCCATGAATATTTACAGATATTTGCGTACCATCATTATTGCTAGGGGTAATTGTACGACTTGGCATAGCGGCAAAGTCACCACCAACAAAATTATCGTAAACGGCTACATCACCATTTGTAAGTGCTACATAAAGACGGTCATTTGTTTCATCATAATCAACATCCCACGGTGCAGCTTCTGTTATGGTTGTGCCTAATGGCGTTGCGTTACCCGCTGCTGCAGCGCCAAAAGTAGTTACCTGCATCGCGCCAAAGTCAGCAATAAAAATAAAGCCACTTTTTTGTGCTACGGCAATTCCTTTAGGGTTTACGAGCGTAGTGTTAGCACCTGTTATTTCGCGATCAGTATTTGCATCATAGCTGCTGCCATCAGCACGGTTAGCAAGCTGACAGATAGTTTTAATACTGCCACTTTCGCTGTCGCTTGCTTGTAATAAATTACCTAAGCTATCAAAAGCAACGCCTTCGTTAGCTGTTGTGTTAAAAGTTTTTAATTTAGAAGCACTTTGGTCAATTAAATCAATGGTACCCGTGTTGGTTTCTCCATTGTTTGCCAAAATAAATGTGGCTGATGCAAAGCCTGGGTTGCCATTTTTGCCATCGGTACCATTTTTTCCATCGGTGCCTGCAATACCATCTACGCCGTTTTTACCATCGTCTGAGCTACAGCCTGTAATGCCGATTAATACTGCAAGTGTTAACGCTGAAAAACTAAGCGTATGTTTCAATGTGTTTTTTTTGCTGAATGAGTTGTTAAATTTGCTTTATTCATCATTTTTACCTTTTATATATTCCATCAAATTTAGGTAAATAACGCACTTGCTTATAAGGCAAAGACTAAGCAGCACTAATTATTTACATGTTAACCTCACAGCAATAACGGCTTAAAAGTTAAGTTGGATGCAAAAAATAATAATAAAAACGAAAAAGGAGCCAACAGGCTCCTTTTTATAAACAGTTAAAATAATTAACTAAGCAGTAAATGACCTTATTGAACTTAAAATACCTTGCTCGCCTAAGCCCATTTCATCGTGCATTTCGTCTTGCGTACCGTGCTTAATAAACTCATCAGGAATACCTAAGTTAAGTATTTTAACATTGGCCTGTTGGCTAGCTAAGTATTCGTTAACCGCAGAGCCTGCACCTCCGGCAATGGCATTATCTTCAAGAGTAACTATGGTATCGTGATTTTTAATAATGTCGTTTAGCAGTGAAGTATCAAGCGGCTTTATAAAGCGCATATTAACAAGTGTTGCATTAAGTTCAGTTGCAGCAAGTTGTGCATTTTCAAGTAATGTACCAAATGACAAAATGGCAATTTTTGAACCTTGCTTTATTGTATTTGCTTTACCAATTTCGAAAAGTTGCATATCGCTTTGAATCTCTGCCGTACCTGCACTTCCGCGAGGGTAACGAACAGCAACCGGACAATTAGCTTTGTAACCGGTGTATAACATTTGGCGGCATTCATTAGTATCGCTAGGTGCCATAATAACCATATTAGGAATACAACGCATAAAGCTTAGGTCGTATGCGCCTTGATGTGTTTCGCCATCGGCACCCACAATACCTGCTCGGTCTATGGCAAATAATACGGGTAAGTTTTGCAGTGCAACATCGTGAATTAATTGATCGTACGCGCGTTGTAAAAAGCTGGAATATATAGCAACAACAGGCTTTAAGCCTTCACAAGCAAAACCTGCGGCTAGGGTTACGGCATGTTGTTCAGCAATTGCTACGTCAAAATATTTATCAGCATGTTCTTTTGAAAAGCGCACCATGCCCGAGCCTTCACGCATGGCAGGAGTAATAGCCATTAACTTATCATCTTGCTGCGCCATGTCACACAGCCAGTCGCCAAATACTTTTGAAAAAGTAGGGGCGCCCGGTTTTGATTTAGGCAAGCTAGATGTGTTTGGATCAAACTTAGGGACGCCATGGTAACCAATAGGGTCGGCTTCAGCTGGCTTGTAACCCTTACCTTTTTGCGTTTTTATATGAAGAAGTTGTGGGCCTTTTAAATTACGCATATTACGCAATGTATCAACAAGCATGTTTACATCGTGCCCATCAATTGGGCCAATATAATTTAAGCCAAGCTCTTCAAAAAACGTACCTGGTATAACCATGCCTTTAAGGTGCTCTTCCATTCTGCTGGCAAGCTCTTTAACAGGCGGTACGCCAGACAGTAGTTTTTTACTCCCTTCGCGAATATTGGTGTAAAAGCTACCAGATAAAATACGTGCAAAATGATTGGTTAATGCGCCAACGTTTTCAGAAATCGACATTTCATTATCATTTAAAATAATAAGCATGTCTGATTTTACATCACCTAAGTGATTCATTGCTTCAAACGCCATGCCCGCAGTAATAGCGCCATCACCAATAACAGCGACAGTTTTACGGCCAGCGCCTTCTTTTTGCGCTGCAATTGACATGCCTAATGCTGCAGAAATTGATGTGCTTGAATGACCAACGCTAAATGTGTCGTAGTCACTTTCATCTCTAAACGGGAATGGGTGAAGGCCATCTTTTTGACGAATGGTGTGCATTAAATCACGCCGACCCGTTAAGATTTTATGCGGATAGGCTTGATGCCCAACATCCCATACTACACGATCTTCTGGTGTGTTATACACGTAATGAAGTGCAACTGTAAGCTCAACCGTGCCTAAACCAGACGCTAAATGACCGCTACTTTGCGATACAGAGTTAAGTAAATACTCACGTAGCTCATTGCTAAACTCGGGAAGTTTATCTTGCGCTAAGTCTCGTAATTGAGCTGGTTTGTCAACCAAGTTAAGTAATGGATACTTGCTACTATCAAGTGTCATGGCTTTTTTATATCCTTCGATCACATTCGCTTTCAAATGGGAGTGAACAACGAATGTTAAGTAATAATGTCAGTGCTATTTGCAATACGCTTAAGCTGCGACTAATGGTCACGTTCAATAAGGTAATTTGCTAGCGACGCAAGAAGCGTTGTATCTGCATCAATAAGTGCTAACGCTTCGTGGGCTTGTGTTATTAAATTTTGCGCCTTTTCTTTAGCGCCTAGCATACCTAATAACGCTGGGTATGTCGCTTTATTCGCTTTTATATCTGAGCCTTGTGGTTTACCTAATATATTGGTGTCACCTTCCACGTCTAAAATATCGTCGTGTACTTGAAATGCCAGCCCTATAGCATACCCAAAAATACTCAAGTTTTCTAAAGTTTGTTCATCTGCGTTTTCACTGCACAGCGCACCTAATGTTATAGCACAGTTAATTAGTGCACCGGTTTTTAACTTGTGGATGCGTTCAAGTTCTTGTACCGAAACAACTGTGTCAGTTGCGGCAATGTCTAAGCCTTGCCCCGCAACCATACCTTCAATACCAGATGCATGCGCAAGAGCTGCAATCATTTTTACTTGCGATTGCGCCGAGCAATTAAAGTTGTGTGTGGCTATAAGTTCAAAGGCGAGAGTTTGTAATGCATCACCGGCTAAAATAGCTTGCGCTTCGCCATACACAATATGACAAGTAGGGTAGCCGCGTCGTAAATCGTCATCATCCATAGCAGGTAGGTCGTCGTGTACTAAGGAGTAACTGTGAATGCATTCTATGGCTGCAGCCAAAACGTCTAAGTCACTTTTTTTAGCACCGAGCATTTCACCAACAGCGTACACCAAAAAAGGGCGTAGCCTTTTACCACCATTAAATAAGCTGTAATGAGTGGCTTCTTTTATGGTTTTATCGCTATCGAGCGGCTGTTCAAAGTAGCGGTTGAGTGTAGTGGCTACATCTATCTGAGCACGTTCAATATAGTCTTTTATGCTCACAACTATTCCATATCGTTATTAAAGTTTGTAAGTGCTGACTTTTCGCTATTACCCATTAAAATAGATACTTTTTGTTCTGCTTGCTGTAGTTTTTCAGATGACGCTCCAGCGAGTGCGATACCACGCTCGAACTGCTTCAATGATTGTTCAAGCGATAAATCACCTTGTTCCATTTCACTAACAATTGTTGATAATTCTTCTAGTGCTTTTTCGAAACTTAAGTTTTCAGGTTTTTTAGTCGCCATCTTTATTTCAGCTTACATAATAAATTTAGGAGCCAATTTTAGGGGGAATGCTAAACTAGGTCAAAGGATGATATGAGTTTTTTACATTTAGGACGATTAATTGCGTGTTAGATTGTGTTATTTATTAAGAAAACTCGATAATTAGGCTGTGTGCCTAACTTGATATAAAATAATAAATATAACTTTATATGTTTATTTACAAAAACGACTTAAGCAATTCAGTATGTTGCCGATAAGCAGTTAATAATAAAAAGTTTATGATAAGGCATTTAAACATGAAATCTCTGGAGGAAATGTGGATTTAGCAACCATAATAGGGATCCTAGGCGCAATTGGCTTAATTGTAATGTCTATGTTTATGAGTAGTAGCGGTGAAATGGGCATGTTTGCCGATGCGCCTTCAAGTGTAATTGTATTTGGTGGCTCGCTATTTATTGTTTTATCAAACTTCACTATGTCTCAATTTTTAGGGATAGGTAAAGTGGTTGGTAAGGCATTCATGTTCAAAATTGAATCGCCTGAAGAGTTAATTGAAAAAGCAGTAGAGCTTGCAGATTCTGCTCGTAAAGGTGGTTTTTTAGCACTCGAAGAAGCTGAAATTCCAAACCCATTTATGCGTAAAGGCGTTGACATGCTTGTTGATGGGCATGACGCTGACGTTGTGCGCGCCACACTTCAAAAAGATATTTCCCTAACCACCACCCGTCACGAGCTCGGTGCTGGCTTATTTAAATCACTTGCCGATATAGCTCCTGCAATGGGGATGATTGGTACATTGATAGGCCTAGTTGCCATGTTATCAAACATGGACGACCCTAAAGCTATCGGGCCTGCAATGGCCGTGGCACTATTGACTACTCTGTATGGTGCATTTTTAGCAAACGTTGTAGCAATACCAATTCAGGTAAAACTCGAACTGCGTAAAGACGAAGAGGCAATGAATCAGCGTTTAATTCTTGATGCTATTTTAGGGATTCAAGATGGTCAAAATCCGAAAGTGATAGAAGGTATTTTGAAAAATTACTTAGCTGAGTCTAAACGTAAAGTTGATACCGAGGAGTAACCATGTCTGATGAAGAGTGCAAATGTCCCCCCCCAGGTTTGCCTGCGTGGATGGGAACATTTGCTGATTTAATGTCGTTGTTGATGTGCTTTTTTGTACTATTATTGGCATTCTCAGAAATGGATGTACTTAAATTTAAACAAATAGCAGGCTCTATGAAGTTTGCTTTTGGTGTACAGAATAAAATTGAAGTTAAAGATATCCCAAAAGGGACATCAGTTATCGCCATGGAATTCACCCCAGGTAAACCAGAACCTACACCAATAGAAACCATTCAGCAGCAAACCGTTGAAATGACCCAGCAAATGCTAGAGTTTCAGGCCGGTGATGAAAGTTCCGCTGGCGGTAGGCAAGAGCAGCGGGGTGATAAGCGCGGTGGTGAGTCTCGAAGCACATCGCAAGAACAATCATCTGAACAAGCAACATCTGCAGCAGATCAAGAGCAAACAAATGAACTCGTTAAAAAAATAGCGCAGCAGTTAGAGAAGCAAATAATAGATGGTGCAATAGAGCTTGAGTCTTTAGGTCAGCAAATTATTATTCGAATTCGTGAGAATGGTTCGTTTCCCTCGGGCAGTGCTTTTTTACAGCCTAAGTTTAAACCCATTATTCAGGATATTGGTGTGCTTTTAAAAGACGTGCCAGGGGAAATTACTGTTTCAGGGCATACAGATGATTTCCAGGTATCGAATGAGTTATACGTTAATAACTGGGATTTGTCGTCTAAGCGCGCAGTGGCTGTTGCCAGCGAATTACAAACAGTTCAAGGATTTGATAAAACACGAATGATGGTCGTTGGCCGTGCGGAAACAAGGCCGCTAGTTCCTAACGATACCAATGAAGACAGACGCCGGAATCGCCGAGTTGAAATATCTATATTACAAGGCAAGGCAAAAGAGTCAGACCCTATTGATGTAAGATAACTCTTTTAATTATAAAGCTGGGCTTAATTAGCAGCCCAGCTTATAAGCTTTACGAGTCACTACCACCTGACACTCATTAATGCAGACAATTCATTAAAAACTCTCCCTCTTTGAAATTGCTATGCTAGACTACTGTTTATATAACCAGTTGTAGGCGAGTGTATGAAACTCTACATTGCAGAAAAACCTTCACTTGGGCGTGCAATCGCTGATGCACTTCCAAAACCACACAAAAAACACGATGGTTACATTGAGGTCGCTAATGGTGATTGTGTTTCGTGGTGTATTGGTCATTTGTTAGAACAAGCTGAGCCTGATGATTACGATGAGCGCTATAAAAAATGGCAACTAGAACATCTCCCGATAATACCGGAACAATGGCAGTTAAAGGCTAAAACAAAAACTCGCAAGCAGCTTAGCGTCTTAAAAAAGTTAATTAAACAGGCTACAACACTTATACATGCCGGTGATCCCGATCGTGAAGGGCAGTTACTTGTAGATGAAGTGATAGAGCAAGCCAAAATAAGTAAAACTAAAAAGCAAAGTATTCAGCGTCTACTTATAAGTGATTTAAACTTAGCGGCAGTTAAAAAAGCGCTTAATAGTATGCGCTCTAATAGAGAGTTTATTCCACTGAGTGTATCTGCACTTGCACGTTCTCGTGCTGATTGGCTATTTGGGATGAATCTCACTCGGGCTTATACGTTAGCTGGGCAAAAAGCAGGGTTTGGTAATGTGCTATCAGTTGGGCGCGTACAAACGCCAATTTTGGGTTTAGTAGTAAATCGCGACAATGAGATAGTTAATTTTGTATCAAAACCATTTTATGAGGTATTAGCTAGTCTAGTTACTCCTAAACAGCAGCTATTTACAGCTAAGTGGGTGCCGAGTAAAGCTTGCGAACCTTATCAAGATGAAGAAGGACGAGTGCTCAATAAAGCATTGGCTGAAAATGTGGCTTCGCGTATAACTAATCAAAAAGGAGAGGTAACAGCGCTTGAACAAAAACAAAAAAAACAAAGTGCACCTTTGCCTTATAACCTATCCGCACTACAAATAGACGCAGCTAAAGCATTTGGCATGCCTGCCCAGCAAGTGCTTGATATTTGCCAAGGATTATATGAACGTCACAAATTAATTACTTATCCTCGTTCAGACAATCGGTATTTACCAAAAGATCATCACCAAGATGCCGCCGCTATCTTTAAAGCGATAGCACAGAACAAAGGACAGCCAGTAGAATTAGTCGATGGAGCAAACGTAAAGCATAAGAGTAAATGTTTTAATGATTCTAAAGTGGCTGCTCACCACGCTATAGTACCGACGGCTAAACTTTTAAAAAGCGCATACTTGGCAAATGATGAAGCGAAAGTATACCAGTTAATATGTAGGCATTATTTAATACAGTTTTACCCAGATTATGTTTATAACGAAACTAAAGCAGAGGTAACAATTGCTGGTGGTTTATTTAAAGCCAACGCTAAACAAGAAGTCAGCTTAGGTTTTAAAGTGTTAATGGGTAAATCAGAATTAAAAGAAGAGGCAACGTTGCCTTATCTTGAAAAAGGAATGAACCTGACATGTACTCAAGGAGGTGTAATAGAAAAGCACACTTCGCCTCCAGCTCATTTTACTGATGCAACATTGTTGGCTGCGATGACGGGGATTAGCCGTTATGTAAAAGATCCACATATCAAAAAAATATTAAAAGAGACCGATGGTTTAGGTACTGAGGCTACTCGAGCTGGCATTATAGAGTTGTTATTTAAACGGCGCTTTTTAAAGCGTGAAGGCAAAACAATTAAAGCTACAGAGACAGGTCTTGCATTAATTAGTGTTTTGCCTGAAGGTTTAGCAAGTCCTGACTTAACGGCAAAATGGGAGTCAAGCCTAGGTGATATTGCACAACAATCCTTGAGTTATCAGCAGTTTTTACAACCTCTACTTGCTGATCTTACTAATTTTGTGGATCAGGCCGCCAACTGTGACAGCAGGGTATTTGCCAAGCTGCCTAAAACGCCTGCCAAAAAGCGCTTTGCAAAGCGCGCTAAAAAAGCACCTTTTAAAAAATCAGGCTACAAAAAAAGCCCTGTAACAAATTGACCGCAGGGCTTGCTTATTTAGAAGTCATTCATTTTTATTAAATAACGCAACCGCAGCGTTACTCATGGCTTTAATTCCAGTAGGAAGCGCCACTTTATAATCTGGTGCAAACTTACTTGAGTGCAATGATGGAAGTGTTTCGTTGTTTTTTATTGCTTTTGCGTATTGCTGTTGATTAACGCCGCCTAGCCAAAATAATGTAATAGGGATGTTTTCGTCTGTACGGCCATAAAGGCCAAAGTCCTCTCCTGCCATTACTGCTTGTGTTTCAAGTACGTTTGTATCGCCTATGGCATTTTTAATAGCACCTCGTACTATATTAGTTTGTGCAGGGTTATTATAAGTCGATGGAATTGATTCATCTTCATGAACTACAACAGCAGGATAGTCAGATTCTTCAAGCCCTGCACTTTGAGCAATTCCTCGGGTTATTCGTTTAATTGCAGCAATTTGCGCATTACGTACATCTGGGTTGTAGCTTCGCAGTGTAAGTTGCAGTTTCACTTCATCAGAAATAACATTATGTTTAGAACCACCATGTATAGAGCCAACTGTTATAACGGATGGTTCAAGAGGAGAAAGCTCGCGACTAGTAATCGTTTGCAAAGCCAGTACTGTACGAGCAGCTATGACTACCGGGTCAATAGTGGTGTGAGGGTATGCACCATGGCCGCCTTTACCTTTTATATTAATATCAACAGAATCCACACTTGCCATGGTATATTCGTTTTTCATGGTAACTTTACCAGCTGGCACGCTAGCACTTACATGTAGGGCAATAATGTGGTCAGGCTTGGCATATTTACTAAATAACCCCTCACTTAGCATTGCTTTAGCTCCGCCTCCAACCTCTTCTGCAGGTTGTGCAACCATCATTAGTGTACCTTTCCATTTACTTTTATGTGCAATGAGTTGCTCAGCAGTACCTATAAACGAGCTCATATGAATGTCATGACCACAACCATGCATAACGCCAACGTTTGCACCATGCTCGTCAATTACTTTTACAGTTGAAGCGTAGAGTTTATTTGTTTGCTCGGTAATAGGTAAACCGTCCGTATCAGTGCGTATCATAACTGTTGGGCCATTGCCGTTTTTGTAAATACCAACAACGCCATATCCACCTACATTATCTGTAACCTCGAATCCGAGATTGCTTAGCTTGGCGGCTATTTTTTTACCTGTGTTCTTTTCGCTATATGAGAGTTCCGGCGATTGATGTAAATCAAGGTAAAGCTTTTCAATACTAGGCATTGTTTTGCTTAGGTCTAAGTCGAGCCCTTTAGCCTGTAGAAGCGGAGCTGCAAATAAAAGCGCAGCGCTAAGGTAAGATAGTTTCATGATTTGCCTCATTAATTGATTATGTACGCCGAGTGATTTAGTTATACGACTTGTATTTATTATGTTTATCACCATATAAAACCTTAAATAGATCAGTATGGCAATCAATTCAATGAGCAATATAGTAAGTATTAATGCACAAAACCTTCAGCAAGTCCTTGGAGAAACATCACAACAAAAATTAGTATTACTTAACTTTTTCTCACCTCAAAGTCCTGATTGTATCGGGCAGGCTGCAATTTTAGATAAAATAGCGGCTGAATATACAAGCCATATAGTAATAGCGAATTTAGATTGTGATGCAGAGCAAGCATTAGCTTCACAATTAGCACAACAAGTTGGCTTACAAACATTGCCAACACTTGTGCTTTTAAAAGACTCAGCCCCTGTAGATTTGCTTGCCGGTACTCAAACTGAATCACAAATACGCGAAGCCTTATCTAAACATCTACCCGCTCAACAGGATTTATTATTAGAGCAAGCTAAACAGGCTTTATTGAAGTCTGACCTCAATGCAGCGTTTAATTATGCAAAGCAAGCATACGAAATAGATAATACTAATGTACGTATTAAATTAGTACTTGCAGATATTTGTATTCAAATTCACAAGTTAGATGAGGCTCAAGCATTAATAGAAACAATTGACTCGCAAGATCAAGATGCATACTTTAATAACATAAAATCAAAGTGCGAAGCAGCACTAGATGCAAAAGATTCACCAGAGATACAATTAAAGCAGCAGCAAGTAGATAAGTACCCAAACGATCTCGAACTTAAGGAAGAACTCAGTACTTTATTGAATGAAGCAGGAAGAAAAGAAGAAGCATTAGAGGTACTATTTACCGTATTACAAAAGGACCTCAATTATAATGAAGCTAAACCAAGCTTTTTAGCCATTATAGCTTCGTTACCAGATGGAGATGCACTCGCAGCTAAATACCGTAGAAAGCTATACAGCATTTTATATTAAAAGCCGATTATAGGTACGGCCAAATAGAAGCACCTTCATAAGAGGTGCTTTTTTATTGGTAGCTATTAATTGGCAAACAGAGAGTTTATGCCCAAAAAGCAAAGTTATGCACAGGGTTTTGTGGGTAACTTGTGTTTAGGGTGTGCGCTTGCTTGGGGTGTAATTTAAATAAGTTTTTTAGTAAAAAAAGGCTTGCGTTAAATTCGCGGCTCCCTATAATGCGACCCCACTGAGACGGCAGAGCAGGCAACGCTTAGCGAGGCAAGCAAACCACTTAGTGAGTCGAGTAAAACTTAGGTTTAGATTTTTATAAAGTTTAAAATTAAGTGTTGACAAAAACACAGGAAAGCGTAAGATTCGCTTCCCTTGAGTCGCTAAGGCAACTCAAACGTTCTTTAACAATATAAAGCAATCATCTGTGTGGGCACTCGTACAGATTGAGTTCTAACAGCCAAGCTACTTAGGTAGTGAGGCAAACAAATTAGAGTCTCAATTGAAACTGAGTGACCAACAGAATAATTACTTAGGTAGTTATT
>NZ_LOFI01000009.1:0-58986 GCF_001469195.1 Pseudoalteromonas sp. 10-33
TTGGCTGTTAGAACTCAATCTGTACGAGTGCCCACACAGATGATTGCTTTATATTGTTAAAGAACGTTGCGACGTTGTCGCTAGGGATGCGTATAATACATCCTTTATTTTTCGAGTCAATACTTTGTTTTAAACTTTCTTACGATAATTTAAAACCGAAGTTTTACTTAACTCTCTGATTAACTTTTGCCTCGCTATGCGTTGGCGCCTGCCGTCTCAGTGGGGTCGCATTATAGGGAGAACAGATTTTTACGCAAGTACTTTTTCAAAGAAAAACTAAAATAAAACACTGTTCGGTCAGTATATGAGCGAAAGCCCTTAAAACTGATAGTTTTATAAACAGTATAGGCTTTACTGGCACTGAAATAAGCACTACTGCTACACTAATACACTTAATATGTTTAATTTAAAGGTGCATATATGGCAATACGTTCTTATAAAGGAATTACCCCTGCGTTTAATAAGTCTGTTTATATAGACGAGTCGTCTGTATTAGTCGGTGATATTACTATAGGTGATGATAGCAGTGTATGGCCTTTAGTTGCTGCTCGCGGCGATGTTAACTATATTCGTATTGGTGAGCGCTCTAATATTCAAGATGGCAGTGTATTACATTTATCGCGTGCAACTAAAAGCAATCCAGATGGTTACCCTCTTATAATAGGCGATGATGTAACGGTTGGTCACAAAGTGATGCTACATGGGTGCGTGCTTGGTAACCGTATACTCGTGGGTATGGGTGCGATTATCATGGATAATGTAATTGTAGAAGATGATGTTATTATTGGTGGGGGCTCGTTGGTACCACCAAATAAGCGCCTGGAATCAGGCTATTTGTATGTAGGAAGTCCAGCAAAGCAAGCCCGTCCATTGACTGAGCAGGAGCTCGCTTTCTTAAAAATATCGGCAGATAACTATGTCCAATTAAAAGATGAATATCTAGCTGAAGCTAACTAATTCCACTTCAATTTGACCTGCCGAGTTATAACTTTCTTCTTCTATTAGTTGCTCGGCACGTTCTTCGTATTCAAAACGGTATTTTTCAAAATAATCTGTTGCGTGACTTTCATCCGTGAGTTTAAGTGTACTTATCGCAATAACACACTCCACCAGCATGCCACTCACTTGAGCAAAAAACACTAACTGGTGATCAGGCTCTCTAAACTCGAGTCTATCTATAAATTGTACAGCTTGGTTCATTTTAGTGAGCCTTGTTTAAGTGCTTTAACCACGGGGAGAATTTCTGGCATTTTGTTATGCCAAACATAATAAGCTTGTGCTGCCTGCCCTACCAACATACCACTACCATCTAAAAGCTTAGTATTGTTATTATGCTCTGCAACCCAGTTCATAAAAATAGTGTTTGTCAGTGAATAAAACATATCGTATGCAACATCACAGCATGTTAAGTGCTTTTTAGCTAAGGCTGGTAATTCGTTATTCATGCTACTAGACGTTGAGTTTACAATTAGTGAGTAATCGCTTACTGGTAAATCATCGAACCCATAGCCTGAAACTTTTCCGTATTCAGCAAATAGCTGAGCTAAGTCTTTTGCTTTTTGAGCGGTACGATTAACAATAATAATTTCTGCGGGTTTTTGTTCAAGCAATGGTAATATTACCCCCCTTGCAGCACCACCAGCACCAATTATTAAAATACGCTTATTTGTAATCACAACTTTGTTAGCAAGGAGGTCATTTACAAAACCAACACCGTCGGTGTTATCTCCTAATAATGTTCCATCGTTTCTTTTTTTAAGTGTATTAACTGCACCGACTATTTTAGCAAGCGGTGTAAGTTCATCAGCCATTGCAAACGCCTGCTCTTTAAATGGCATGGTAACGTTCGCACCTTTTCCACCTTGCTCAAAAAATGTCGATACTGTTTTTTCAAAGCTGTCGATAGGTGCTAATATTGCGCGATAGTCGATTTGCTCACCTAGCGAGATAGCAAATTGTTTATGTATCGCGGGGGATTTTGAATGTTTAATTGGATTTCCAAAAACCGCATATTTGTCCATTTTAAAACAACCTCTTTGCAGCTAAGTGCTGCCTATAATCGATGATAAATAATATGATTAAACGACTTTTTTCTAAATCTAAGCCTAAGAAAGTAGATCAAACACCTACACCTGAAAAAACGCCTTACGAAATCATTGGCGGAGAGAAAGGTGCACGCGCTATTTCTGAACGATTCTACGATATTATGGCCTCAGATGAATACGCTAAACCGTTATATGATATGCATCCTCAACCATTAGATAGAATTCGCCAAGTCTTTTTCGAGTTTTTATCTGGTTGGTTAGGTGGGCCTCCACTATTTGAGCAAAATCATGGGCAGCCCATGTTACGTAAACGCCATATGCCATTTTTAATTGACCAGAGCTTACGGGATCAATGGATGTATTGTATGAACAAAACTCTTGATATTGAAATTGACAACCCACTACTTCGAGAAGGGCTTAAAAATTCATTTGCTCAGCTAGCAAGCCACATGATTAACCAACATTAATCACAAACAATAAAAAAGACGCGAAAGCGTCTTTTTTATTGTTTATATTTGCCACTCTCGGGCTATTAGCTCTTCTGGTTTACTTGAAAGCCAAGCTTGTGGTCGCAAGTAATACTGATATAAGTTTGCCTCAAGGCTGTTTTCAGCTGGTGTAAAGTTATACTCCCAGCGAGCCAGTGGTGGCATCGACATTAAAATAGACTCTGTTCGCCCGCCACTTTGCAATCCAAATAATGTGCCTCTATCCCACACTAGGTTAAACTCAACGTAACGACCACGGCGGTAGAGCTGAAAGTCACGTTGCTGTTCAGTGTACTCATCGTTTTTGCGACGTTCAATAATCGGAATATAGGCATCTAAAAAGCCATTGCCGACTGACTGCATAAATGCAAAGCTTTGCTCAAAGCCTAGTTCATTTAGATCATCGAAAAATAAACCACCCACCCCACGTGTTTCATCACGATGTTTAAGGTAAAAGTACTCATCGCACCATGTTTTGTATTTTGAATAAACATCACTACCAAACGGCACACATATATCGTGTGCAACTTGATGCCAATGCTGTACGTCTTCAAATACCGGGTAAAAAGGGGTTAAATCAAAACCTCCACCAAACCACCATATTGGCTCTTCGCCCTCTTTTTCGGCTATAAAAAAGCGTACGTTGGCATGACTTGTTGGTACGTGCGGGTTTTTGGGATGAATAACAAGTGAAACCCCACAAGCATGAAAACTACGCCCTGCAAGCTCTGGCCTATGGGCGGTTGCAGAACCTGGCATGGATGCGCCAAATACATGAGAGTAATTTACGCCCCCCTGCTCAATTACGTTACCATCAGTAGTTACTCGAGTACGGCCACCACCGCCTTCAGCTCTTTGCCAGCTATCTTCGACAAATTTAGCACTGCCATCTGCAGCTTCTATCCCTTGGCAAATGGTATCTTGCAAAGCCATAAAGTAGGCTTTTACTTGTTCTAATAATTCGCTTTGCATATTACCCTCTAAATACTTTACCGGTCATGGCATCTTTTATTGTGCTGGGTTGTGTGTTTCCACCTAACGGCTCATCAACATAAAAGCCAACTTGATCAGCAAATTGCTCCTTTGCTTGCTCAATGCTTATTACTGTTTCTTGGCCTGTTAAATTTGCACTGGTTGATACCAGTGGCTTTCCAAACTCTTGGCATAAACGCTTAACTGTTGGGTGATTTGTTACCCTAACCGCAATGGTATCAAACTGCCCTGTTAACCATTTTGGTGTGCTTTTTGCCGCTGGCATAACCCACGTAATAGCAGCAGGCCAACTAGAAAATATGTCTGCACGTTTGTCCATAGGTACTTTAGCATCATCAACATACTTTAATAATTGCCCATAATTATCAGCAATTAAAATAAGGCCCTTTTCAACTGGTCGCTGCTTAATTGCCAATAATTTTTCAACAGCATGCTGATTATCGGGGTCACATCCTAAGCCGAACACAGCCTCTGTTGGATAAACAATAACTTCGCCTTCATTTAAACATGTAAGTGCTGAAGGCGTATTTGAAAGTTCTGACAAGATGGTCTCCAAAAATGTTAAACGTTATTGAGTAAGCTTATGCATGCAACTTTTTTGCGGGCATTGCAGTAGTGTACCATTTGCCATGTGTCTTTCTATTACGATGGGCCAATCACATTTTGGGCATGGCTGCTCTACAGGTTTATTATTAAGCGTGTATTTACAGCTAGGGTAGCTGTCGCATGAGTAAAATACTTTACCAAACTTATTACTGCGAGCAACTAAGTGGCCTTTTTTGCATTTTGGGCATGCTGGTAACGTAGCCTCTTGTTCCTTTTGCTCGTTGTCGTTTGCAATATAATGGCAATCAGGGTACCCCGTACAACCAATAAACATACCGTAACGGCCATTTTTAACCACCAGCGGTTTGCTGCATTGAGGGCAAGAGGAATCTTCAAGTACTTTTATTTCGTTACTTTCGTGTTGTACTAATGGCCTAATAAAGTCACATTGAGGGTAACTTGCACACCCCAAAAAAGGGCCTGACTTACTGTTGCGGATCACTAACTCTGAACCACACTGTGGGCATACTTCGTATTCTTTTTCTAAGGCGTGCTTATTCGCCGAGAAAAGCGAATGGTCGATTTTACTCATAGTGTTCCTAAGAGGTAAGTGAATTTTCGCCTAATATACCCAAACCACTTAAAGATACAAGCTATGCTATGCGCTTCATCTCTAGTAATTTGGGTTATATAAATAAATTCATAAGGTATTAATGCAATAACTCGGTGGGCTCATCAAAAATTAAGTCTTCCATTTGCTCATATGCTTCTTCAGAGCCGGGGACATTAAATAACACCATAAGCACTATCCACTTTAAATCATCTAAGCTAATCGCTGGCTTATCAAGTGCTGCAAGCTTATCCATAACCATTTCACGGGTAATACTGTTAATAACCCCAATTTGCTCAACAAACATTAAAAAACCACGGCACTCGACGTTTAACATATTGCATTCGCTTTCTGTAAATATACGAATAGCGCGCCCTGGGTTAGCGATTAAATAAGGAGATTCATCGCTGTGTTGTAAATCGGCTAACTGTTCTAGCCAATTTAAGGCTTTAAATATTTCTGGTTTATTAAAGCCTGCACGAACTAACTCGTCGGTTAATTCATTTTGCTCAGCAAAAATGTCAGCTTCGCTATGAATGTAATTTTCAAATAGATACATAAGAATATCGAACATGCTACCTTCCTACGCTAAGCCTAATATAACCATCTAAAATGCGTTCAATTTGATCGTCTAACTCTAAATCAAGCAACCTTGCCAGTACTTTATCTATTGGCCATTGAACACGGCGTACAATATCGTCAACAGTTGTTACCTCAAACCCAATACTGTTTAAAACTTCACAATCACTACTTTGCTGAAGCGTTTCTTCTTTACTATATAGACCGCTTTGATACGAAAAGCTCACTTCATCTAAAATATCTGTCACATTTTCAACAAGTTTAGCACCCTGCTTAATTAAAAAGTGGCTGGCTTGTGCAAGCGGGTTTTTAATAGAGCCTGGTACTGCAAACACCTCTTTATTTTGTTCAAGCGCATAACGCACAGTAATTAATGAGCCGCTTTTAATTTCAGCTTCAACAATTAATACACCTAAAGATAAGCCCGAAATAATCCTATTTCGACGAGGGAAATTATGTGCGTTAGCGGCGGTTCCGGGTAAAAACTCACTAATTAATAAACCACTATTGAGTACTTGTTCTGTTAATAGTTTATGGCGTTTAGGATAGTAAATATCAACACCCGTGCCTAATACCGCGATAGTTTTACCATTCCCTGCTAAAGCACCTTTATGTGCTGCGCCATCTATTCCTCTAGCCATGCCAGATGTCACAGTAATACCAGCCTTTGTTAATTCGTAGGCAAACTCGGAGGCTATTTCAAGCCCTGTTGGGGTGGCGTTACGGCTACCAACAATGGCTATTTGCGAGCTAGAAAGTAAAGACACATCGCCCTTACAAAATAGTAATAAAGGTGCGCTAGCTATGTGTTTTAGTGAATCTGGGTAACGTGTATCAAAAAAACAAATAACTTCAATATTATGCTCTGCAACAAGCCGCTCATAATGCTGTACTTTTTGCCAATCTGTATTGAGTAAATTACTGGCCTGATTAGCCGTTAACCCTAACTCGTGTAATTTAGCGTGGGGTAAGTCAAACAATGACTCAAGTGGGTGGTGTTTAGATAGGGCTAATAAGGTTTTTGTGCCTAATCCCTTACACATATAAAAGGCAAGCCAGTGAGCTAACTTGCCTGATGACTGATCCATGCTCTCTCCTAGAGCACCGACTCGCTACTTCTTAATGAATAACTGCAATATCTCCAACGCGAATTGGGTGCTGGTTTTTTGTTATTAATGCATAACTTACTTTGTCATACACTTTGAATACGATTAACTCGCCTACTTTTTCTTTAGGCATTTTCCATGTTGTATTATCTTCGTCAGCTTTATTACTAAACAACTGACTTGCATCAGATAACAGTTTTTCAAATTTACTTGAATCCTCTGGGTAACGAGGACCACGAGGGCCATCAATAACCGTAGGTGACTCACGCTCTAAATCTAAAACATGGCCTGGTTCAATATTTTGCTCGCTGCCTAAGTTTAGCACTACAATATCCATTCTGCTGAATTCTCTTACTTGGCGAGGAGACGCTATAACTTGCCCTTCAACTGGCTCTAGTGGGCGGTGAATATCAAAATAGGCTGGCAGCAACTGCCCCTCCATTGCTGGCATTAAAAAATCACCTTGTTTAATTTCTCGTTTTACTGACTCAACACGTAATGACGACGGCAAACCATTACTTTCATCGCCACTCCTAAACGCTCGCGCCATGCCAACGTACGATGCACGCGTTGCTAATACTTCGCCTGTGTTTAAATCTCTGTAGGGTTCACCCTCGTTGTAAATCGCATAAGCACCATGTACTTTTAAGTCACCTTTAACGTATAAAATATGGCCTAACGTTTGTGTTTTTGTGTTTTCGTTAGCACCTAACACATACGGCATATTTTTTATATCGTCGCTGTTAATCGCTTGCTCGTAACTTAAATAAGGTTTAATCATTTGCAAAGGTAAAGTGGTAATTGCATTCAACCCTTTTGGGGTAATACGTCCTTGAGGTGACAGCTTTCGGTACGCTTTATTAATAACTAAACGTGGATTTCCGTCAGCATCGTATATAAGTGCCAACGCATCACCCGGATAAATTAGGTGAGGGTTATCGATTTGCGGGTTCATTTGCCATAGTTCTGGCCACAACCATGGCTCATCTAAATAAATGCCAGATATATCCCACAACGTATCACCTTTTTTTACAACATACTGTTTTGGTGCATCTTTTTTTATTTTTAGCACATCAGCAATCGCCCCAAAAGAGGTGCTTAGTGCCAGTATGATTGCAACTAACGGAAATTTCATTGAGCTTCCTTGTATTGTTTTTTCATTATTATTGCCCAAAACCTGTTAAAGGTGAACGTGAATGGCTAAAATAAGAGCATACAATACCCTAAATTAAGCACAAGTGAAAAAGGTAACTAATGGCTAGGTTAGAAGTTTTAAGATTTCCAGATGAGCGTTTACGTACAATAGCAAAAGATGTTGCAGACGTTGACGACCAAGTTCGCCAAATTGTAAAAGACATGCTCGAAACCATGTACGACGAAAATGGCATTGGTTTAGCAGCAACACAAGTAAATATCCACCAGCGTATTGTGGTTATTGATGTCTCTGAAGAGCGTGACGAACCACTGGTATTAATTAACCCGCAAATCATTAAAAAAGATGGGTCAACGATTAGCGAAGAAGGCTGTTTGTCAGTGCCTAACTCGTACGCAAAAGTAGACCGAGCAGAAACAGTGACTGTGGCTGCACTAAACGAAAACGGTGAAGAATTTGTGTTAGACGCAGATGAGCTATTAGCTATTTGTATTCAACACGAACTAGACCACCTACAAGGCAAGCTATTTATTGATTACTTATCTCCATTAAAGCGCCAACGTATTCGTAAAAAGCTTGAAAAAGAAGCTAAGTTTGCAGCACAGTAATCAGTACCTTAGGAAAACTCAGTGATCCAACCATTACGCATAATATTTGCCGGTACGCCGGATTTTGCCGCACGCCATTTAAAAGCGCTAATAAATAGCGAACATGAAATTGTGGGCGTATATAGTCAACCAGATCGCCCAGCAGGTCGTGGTAAAAAATTAAAAGCGAGCGAAGTTAAAGCGCTAGCACTTGAAAATGACTTGCCTGTTTTTCAGCCTCAGTCATTAAAAAATGATGAGGCACTTGCAGAGCTCACCGCTTTAAACGCCGACATAATGATTGTGGTGGCCTATGGATTAATTTTACCCAAAGCTATTTTAAATGCGCCACGCTTAGGCTGCTTAAACGTGCATGGTTCTATACTACCTCGCTGGCGTGGTGCTGCGCCTATTCAACGTGCAATTTGGGCAGGTGACGAGGAAACGGGCGTAACCATAATGCAAATGGATGAAGGCTTAGATACCGGCGACATGCTGCATATTAGCCGCTGCCCTATTAGTGACACAGAAACCAGTGCCAGTTTATATAACAAACTAGCAGAGTTAGGTCCTAGTGCATTAATCAACACCGTTAATAAGCTAGCTAATGACGACATTACCCCTGAGCCTCAAAATGATGCGCTAGCTAACTACGCTAAAAAACTCTCTAAAGAAGAAGCAAATATAGATTGGTCTATGAGCGCCGTGCAAATAGAACGTAATATTCGCTCTTTTAATCCTTGGCCAGTGTGTTTTACCCAAATGGGCGAACAAACCGTAAAAATATACCAAGCGAAAGTAGTTGATCAATCAGGTAAGCCAGGCGAAATATTAACAAGTGATAAAAACGGTGTTGTGGTTGCCTGTGGTGAACACGCTTTAAGTATTACTCAGTTACAACCGCAAGGTAAAAAACCAATGGCAATTAGCGACTTTTTAAATGGTCGCAGTGACTGGGTTAGCCCTGGCACACTATTAGGCGAAAATAATGAATAAAGTACAAAACGTACGAGCGCTAGCCGCTGAGACTTTATATAACGTGGTTGATAAAGGCGCTTCGCTTAATCAAGAACTACCATTTGCAAGCCAAGGTTTACCACCAAAAGACAAAGCACTGTTACAGCAAATTTGTTATGGCGTATTACGCTACTTACCTAGCCTTGAAAACTACTGCCAACATTTAGTAGAAAGCCCACTAAAAGGTAAACGCAGAATTTTTCAGTTTTTACTTTACGTAGGTATTTATCAATTGCAGCACATGCGCGTTCCACCGCATGCAGCAATAAGCGAGACCGTAAATGCACTGGGTCAAATGCGCGCACTAGGATTAAAAGGGTTAATAAATGCTATTTTACGTAGCTTTCAACGCCAGCAAGCAGAGCTTGAAGAAAAAGCAAAGCTTATTCCAGTGTGTTTATACAACCACCCCAATTGGTTTATTAAACAGGTAAAAGAAGCCTACCCAGAAAACTGGGAAGCCATACTTGAAGAAAACCAGCAACAAGCGCCAATGTGGTTACGTGTAAATCAATCACAATTTAGCACGCAAGAATACAGCGATATGCTAACGGCTAACGATATAGAACATACATTAAACCCAAACTTTATAGATGGGATTAAACTAGCCAAGCCGCGTGATGTTTTTTCACTTCCTGAGTTTGATACGGGTGCTTGTTCAGTGCAAGATGCAGCAGCGCAATTAGCTGCTCGCTTTTTGGAGCCAAAAGATGATGACGTTATTTTAGATGCCTGTGCAGCACCTGGCGGTAAAACATGCCATATATTAGAGCTTGCCGACGCCGACGTACTTGCACTTGATAGCGATGCCACTCGCCTTGAACGCGTAAAGCAAAACTTAACCCGTATAGGTTTAGGTGCCGACCTACAATGTGGTGATGCATCGCAACCGCACACATGGTGGGACGATGAACAGTTCGATCGTATTTTATTAGACGTGCCTTGTTCAGCAACCGGCGTTATTCGTCGCCACCCTGATATAAAATGGCTACGCCGTGCATCCGACATTGAAGACTTAGCCGCACTACAAGGCGATATACTCAATAGCATTTGGCCTCTACTCAAGCCTGGTGGTACATTGGTATATGCAACATGTTCGGTTCTTCCAAAAGAAAACCAACAACAAGTTGCTAAATTTTTAGCTAATAACGATGACGTAGAGCATATTCCTCTTCATGATAAAGACACCCTCACCACACCGGGTTTACAGCTACTTCCGGGTGAAAGTGATGGTTTTTATTACGCTAAAATGGTTAAAAAAGCCTAGTTAAACAGGGCTTAATAACGCGTACAACAAGCCATTTTTAAATTTAAAAATGGCTTTTTATTACTACTTAATACACTGGTAAATAATGAAAATAATCATACTCGGTGCTGGACAGGTTGGCGCCACGCTAGCTGAAAACTTAGTAGGCGAACAAAACGAAATTACCGTAGTAGACATTGACGGTAATCGTATACGCGAACTGCAAGATAAATACGACCTTCAAGGTGTAATGGGCCACAGTGCTCACCCTGATGTTTTGCGCCGCGCCGGCGCAGACGATGCCGATATGATTATTGCGGTAACCAGCTCAGATGAAGTAAACATGGTGGCGTGCCAAGTGGCGTATAGTATTTTTAATACACCCACTAAAATTGCCCGAATTCGCTCTGAGCAGTATTTAAAATACCGTGAAAAACTTTTCCAAAACGATGATTTACCAATCGACCATTACATTGCCCCAGAAGCGTTAGTTACTAAGTATATACGCCGCTTAATTGACTACCCTGGCGCATTGCAAGTATTGCAGTTTGCCGATGGTATGCTCTCGCTAGTTGCAGTAAAAGCCTATTACGGTGGTTTATTAGTGGGCTATGCCTTATCTGCATTAAAAGAGCATATACCCAATGTAGAAACTCGCGTTGCAGCTATTTACCGTCAAGGCAAAGCCATTAAACCGCTCGGTACAACCGTTATTGAAGCCGACGATGAAGTATTCTTCATTGCGGCAACCAAACATATACGCGCCGTAATGAACGAACTGCAGAAGCTTGAGCGTTCATACAAAAAAATAATGATTGCTGGTGGCGGTAACATTGGTGCAGGCCTTGCTCGCTCTCTTGAAAAAAATCACACCGTTAAGCTAATAGAGCGCAGTAAAGAACGTGCTGAACAGCTTTCAGAAATGCTCGACAACACGGTAGTATTTTGTGGCGACGCCTCCGATCAAGAACTTCTTTCTGAAGAACATATCGAACAAGTGGATGTGTTTATTGCCGTTACCAACGACGATGAAGCCAATATTATGTCGGCCATGCTTGCCAAACGCATGGGCGCGCAAAAAACCATGGTGCTTATTCAACGTGGTGCGTATGTAGACCTAGTACAAGGTGGCGAAATAGACATTGCCATATCGCCGCAACAGGCAACAATTTCTGCATTGTTAACCCATGTACGTCGAGGTGATATTGTTAACGTGTATTCATTGCGTAAAGGGGCTGCAGAGGCTATTGAAGCAGTTGCTCATGGCGATGAAAATACCTCCAAAGTAGTTGGCCGTGCAATTGCCGATATAAAACTACCAGCCGGAACAACTATTGGGGCCATTGTGCGTAACGACGATGTACTTATTGCCCACGACGACACCATTATTATGTCGGGCGATCACGTGATTATGTTTTTAATTGATAAAAAACATATCAACGTAGTAGAAAAGCTCTTCCAAGTAAGTGCTATATTTTTATAACGCATCAAACACAAAAAAGCCGCTGAACATGGCGGCTTTAGTGGAGTATGATTGGGGCTTATCAATGCTACTGTACTTTGGCAAATTCTTCTTTAGAAAGCTCACCATTTCCATCTGTGTCTAAATCTTTAAAAATTTTCACTAATTGTGAGTTTACTTGAGCTTCTTCCATGCTGATAACACCGTCACTGTTGCTATCAAACGATGCAAAGTCTACCGCTGCATAAGCTGCTGAAGAAGATGCTAAAACTAAAACCGCAAGTGTTGTATTTAATGTTTTCATAGTGATGTTCCTAGTAAAATGAGAAATCCTTTTCTAAGATCCCTGTCTGTGAAAAATAGCTAAACCAATACCGGTTAACTTTAAAATTTTGCAAACTCGTCTTTAGACAGCTCACCGTTACCATCTGTATCTAGCTCTGTAAACTCAGCCATTAAATCGGTGTCTATTGCCGCTTCACTTGGGCTAATTGCTCCACTGCTGTCGGTATCTAAACTGTCAAAATCTGATGCTGCAAACGCAGCTGAAGAAGACGCTAATGCAATAAGTGCTAATGCTTTATTTAAATGTTTCATAACTTAATCCTTCATGCTTAATGTTCTATCAAAAAAATGGGCTTATTCCCTTTTAAAATGGTTTCACTTCCTTGTTATCCTTTTTCGTAAGCTCCCTTGCCTACTTAGGTTGTCTTTGGCAACTCAGGACTCCATTTACTGAATTTAGGCTTTTGAAAACTCTTCTTTTGATAACTCACCATTTTGGTCTGTATCGAGCTCTGAGAACATGCTCATTAATTTTGCATCAACTGATGCTTCGGCTTGGCTAATTGCACCATTACCGTCTACATCGAGTGTATTAAAGTCAGAGCCTGCAAAAGCGGCTGACGAAGAAGCGAGTGCGATAAGTGCTAATGTTTTATTAATGCGTTTCATAGTATGTATCCTTCAAGTTGTATGTGAGTGATTGGTACTTACTGTTAATCACGTTTTTCGATTAGTACAACCAGACTATTACAACTTAAATGCCAATATTTATTAGTTTATATTTTTCAGTGCCTTACGTGTTAAATACTGAAAAAAGTGCAAATTTAAGCATTATTTTTGTAGCTATTTAGCAACGCTGGTTTAATTAAAAACTATAAGTTATTAAAAATCAGGCATTTAGGTTTAATGTAAAAAACCACAAAGCGAAGTTATTTAAATGATCAAGGTGTTATTAGGTATTGAGCAGGAAGTTTTAAACTGAACAAGGTGTAAAAATAAAATAAAATATAAAAAATTTGAATGCTATATCTCTGTTTTTATTTAATAAAAAATAATAATTTAGAGGTTGGTAATTTATTTTCGTTCATAAAGTAAAAAGTCGCTATTTTGTTGCAAAATAGCGACATTAAAACCTAATCGGCATCGAGTTCTATCATAGCGGGGTCAATAAAGTGCTCTTTCATAAAAGCTTTCATCTCTTCTTTACTGGCTAATAACTTAATACCGCAACGCACGCCTGTATTATGATCTTTCACGCTGCACACTTCGCCTTCAAAGCCTTTGCTATTACTACCTAATACCACAGTGCATTGTGAGTCTTTGATGCTTTCTAGATCTGCGTCAGTTTTTACATCAAACATAGCCCCCGTTAGCGAAATATCTTTTATAACACCATCGAGTACCTTGTCATCACTGAGTTTAAGTTTTGCAGGTAATAGAGTTGGAATACGGGTTTGCGAACGTAAACTAAATAGCTGAACTTGCTTGGGGTAGTTTATAAAAATCAGCCTAACGGGGTGTGATGCAATAGATTTAATTTGCTGTCTAAACGCAATTATTTGTCCATCGTCACCCTCTATTAATGCTCTTACAACTACGGTGACGCCATCTCGTAAGTAATCATTTGCACCCGGTAAACGTTTGGCTGTAGGGAAGTTTAAAATAATAAACTTTTCGTCAAGCAAGCCTACCATTTCTGTTTTCACGCGCTTACTGCTAGTGGGTGTTAATATTTCTAAGTCAACTAAACTGCCAACCGGTATATTATTTAATTTATCTGCATGTGTTGCTGGCATATCCATTCCATAAACATAGTAGTAAAACGTTGTGTTTTATCCGCGCCAAAACGTAGGCGTAAATAACACAAGCAAAGTAAAAATTTCTAGTCGGCCAAATACCATTGCAATAGTCAGCAACCATTTAGCGCCGTCGGTTATTGCACCATAATGCGAGGCAACATCACCCAACCCTGGGCCTAAGTTATTTAAACACGCTGCCGTGGCCGAAAACGCCGTAATATTATCCATTCCCGTGCCCATAAGCGCCAGCATAATAATAATAAATACTAAGGCATAGGCAGAGAAGAACCCCCACACAGCTTCTACAACCTTATCGGGCAATGCTTTACGGCCAAGTTTGATTGAATAAATAGCACGAGGGTGCACTAAGCGGTTTAGCTCACGTACGCCTTGCAGGTAAAGTAAAAACACGCGCACCACTTTCATACCGCCCCCGGTAGACCCTGCACAGCCACCAATAAAGCTCGAAAATATTAATAAAATAGGTAAAAACAGCGGCCACGTTGAAAAGTTATCGGTAGCAAAACCTGCCGTTGTACTCATTGATACCGCTTGAAATAGTGCTTGGTCAAGAGTTTCATCACCATTGGCGTATATCTCGTTCGACGACAACACAGTAAAACAAATAACCACCAGCGCCAATTGAATGCATAAAAATACTTTAAACTCGGGGTCGCGAATGTAGACCTGCACGTTCCGGCTTGCCACCGCAGCGTAGTGCAAGGAGAAGTTAATAGCGGCAATGATTAAAAAGAATACACAAATAAAGTTAATAACCGGGCTGTCGAAATGGCCCATAGAAGCATCATAAGTCGAAAACCCACCAATGGCGACGGTAGAAAACGCATGACAAATGGCATCAAACCAATCCATCCCTGCCGCCCAATACGCCAACATACAGGCAATGGTTAACGACACATAAATATACCAAAGATGCTTTGCGGTATCGGCTATGCGAGGGGTCATTTTTGAATCTTTTACTGGGCCGGGGATTTCAGCACGATACAACTGCATTCCACCAACACCTAGCATGGGCAGTATTGCAACAGCTAATACAATGATCCCCATACCGCCAAACCACTGTAATTGCTGGCGATAAAACAGCACTGACTTAGGTAAATATTCAATCCCCGTCAGCACCGTAGCGCCTGTAGTTGTTAAACCCGAAAAGGCTTCAAACACCGCATCAGCAAGGGATAAATTAGGCTCTTGTAAAAAGATAAGAGGCAAGGATGCGAATGCCCCCAGTACCAACCAAAACAAAACCACAATTAAAAAGCCTTCGCGGGCTTTTAAATCCCCGTTTTCATGTCGGTTTGGGTAATACGCTATTAAGCCAATAATAATACTGAAAATAAACGCTAAAACAAAAGGAACACCACCACCATCTTTATAAATTAAAGACACCACAGCAGGTGGCACCATGGTAATACTAAACAGCGCAACAAGTTGCCCAAGAATTTTTATGATGGTACGAAATTGCATTTAGCTAATCGCTTTTATTATTAGTAAATTCAGGCTCAACTGCATTAGCCTGGTTAAATAGAATGAATATGCATTATATGCAACTTGTGTAGGTTATTACTCTTTAATAGTTAACTCAACTGCGCCGTGACTTAAATCAAAAATATCTTTAATTGCTTGCTGTGCTTGGCGGCTATCAATGGTGATCACCCAATCAATATTAGCAGTAAATTGCTTTTCAATGTTGAGCACTTGGTAGTGCGTTTTAAGTAGCTGCTCAATTGCGCCTTGCATACTGTATTCACTACTGCCAATTAGCTCAACACTTGGAACTTTAAGTACGGTGTCTAATTTGGCTAATGCATTATTTAACGACCCGCCATAAGCTCGCACTAACCCGCCAGTTCCAAGTTTAATTCCTCCAAAATACCGGGTTACCACGGCAGTAACTTCACCAAGTCCCGATCCCACCAGCACATTTAACATTGGTTTACCGGCCGTACCATTGGGTTCACCATCATCTGAAAAACCATACACGTGGCTGCCACCGGGGTTACCTGCCACATGGGCCCAACAATTATGCCGAGCATCGCTGTATTTATCTTCAATACTTTTAATAAAAGCTTTAGCTGCGGCTAAATCGGGAGTATGTGCAATATGCACAATAAACGTGCTTTTTTTAATTTCTTCTTGGTGAAACACAGCACCGGCTGGGTATTTATATTCTGACATATTTTACTTAACCAAAAAAATGGGGCCATTAGGCCCCTTCTCTTGCTAACTTATCACTTAATCTAAGTGTAAGTCGCGCGTCATATTTTCTAAACTATCATCGTGCACAATAATGTTATCTTCAATACGAATACCGCCATAAGGTTTAAACGCTTCAACCTTATCCCAGTTGATGTATTGCTTGTTGTCGGTTTGCGCTAAATCACCCAACAACGAATCAATAAAGTACAAGCCAGGTTCAATAGTAAACACCTGATTTTTCTCTATCATACGTGTACAACGTAAAAATGGATGCCCTTCTGGAGATGCTTGATGAGTACCTTTGTCGTCACTCATAAAGCCGCCCACATCGTGTACTTGTAAACCAAGGTGATGCCCTAAACCATGCGGAAAGAAAGTAGAGGTGATTTTACGCTCTACAATATCTGCAGCCGGTAAGTTAACTATATTAAAGTCGCTAAGAATTTGCGCTATGCGGTTATGACACTCAACATGTAAGTCGCCGTAAAGCATACCTGGCTTTAATCCTTTGCCTAATTCAATTTGCGTCGTCGTCATCGTATTAACTAGCTCAGCAAATTCACCCTGCTTTTTGAAGTCATAAGTACGCGTTATATCTGCGGCGTAGCCGTTAAAGTTTGCGCCAGCATCAATTAAAAATGAGTTATGCGTTTTCGGTGCGTTTGGCTCAAAATGAGTGTAATGCAAAATAGCGCAGTTTTCGTTAAGCGCCACTATATTGCCATACGGCATTTCGTTTTCGCTTTGGCGTGTAGCCATAAGGTACGCTTGTTGAATATCAAACTCACTACCCCCATTAAAAAAAGTGTCGCGTGCAGCTTTATGGCCATCAACCGCTATGCGGTTAGCATTACGTAAACACTCAAGTTCATACTGCGTTTTGTATGCTCTATTAAAGTGTAAATAGTTAAGCACGGGCTCTGGGTTCATTATGCTAAAGCCAAGTGCTTGAGCTACTTCTATGTATTCGCCCATGTAAGCGTACTTTGCTTTGTCATAAGGAAGTAGCTTTTCAACCTGATCGGGTTGTAACAATAGTTCTATATCAAAATACTCAGCCCAAAAATCACGTGGTTCGTCAGGTACTTTATGCCAAAAATCAACAGGACGATAAAAAATAAGCTTCGGTTTGTCGCTACCATTAACAACAATCCAGCAATGTGGATTATCAATAACAGGTAACCAAGCTTTAAAGTGAGGATTAACTTTAAACGGGTAATACATGTCGTCTAAAAATTGGCGCTTTGCTTGGCCAGAGTGAATAACTAATCCTTCTAACCCTTCGCTTTCGCAAATTGTACGAGTACGCTGCTGCAGTGTTGCAATGTGTTCGGCGTATAAAACGGCTAATTTATCCATTGTTAATCCATCTGTTAAATTTAACTTGCTTTGAGTCTACCACTTATAGCTATTACGCTCAAAAAAGGGGGATGGCCCACTGTGAGCACAATCCCCCTTATTTAAACTTATGTTTACTAACCGCCTATTTTCATTTCCAGTATAGGAGCCAGTAAATTACCCTCTCGGCCCATACGAGTATGATATACCTGCCTGTAAGCAAATACATTTTTGACATAATCGCGTGTTTCTCTATACGGAATAAGCTCTATCCATAACTCTGCTGGCATTGCATCATCAGGCACCCAACGTTTTATACGATGGTAGCCTGCGTTATAAGATGCTGTAGCAAGTATTTCGTTACCATGGTTTTTCTTTTTCAAGTAACGTAAATAACTGGTACCTAGCCTAATATTTGTTTTAGGTTGATATAATCGACTATTAGACACACTGCCTTTATTTACATACTTAGCGGTACTTGGCAGCAATTGCATTAAACCTCGTGCATTAGCACTTGATCGCGCGTCAGGAGCAAATGAGCTTTCACGCCTTGCAATAGCAATACTCCAAGCTACATCTATTTTATTACGCTTGCTGTAGCGCTCAAATATGTCTTGAAAAGCAAATGGAAAACGTTGTTCAACATTATCCCAGGCTTTTATTTTTGCGAGTGTGAATATCGTGCTGTCGTGCCACCCCAAATTGGTAGATAAAACAGAGGCTGCAAGCTTTTCTTCTTCATTTGAGGTATTTGTTAAGTAATTCCATTCACGTCTCGCTGAAGTAACACGATCTAACTCATATAATGCTTTTGAACGTTTAAAACCAGGGGCATTACTCACCTTTGCGATTAATTGCTCACTAACCACTTTTGGTTGATTATTTAGATCAACCGGCAAACCTAAACGCGCAGCGGCTAAAAAACCGTAGTAGTCTCGGTTAGTCGCAATACTTTGCCACATTTTTTTAGCTGTTTGATCGTCACCGCGTTCTGCATAACTATACGCAAGCCAATATTGCTGACCTAAGCTAAGATTTTCTTTGCCTGTAAAAAACGCAGCAATACCTGCCCAATCTTGGGTTTTAAGCATGTTACCAAGCTGCCATTGCATTAATTTGTTGTCTTGGCGCTCTTTTGGCACTTTGTTTAACCAAAAACTGGCTTGCTTATGTCCGCTAGAAGCAAGTGATAAAGCAAAGGTGTAGTATAAATCTGCCTTTTCTTTATCGCTGTAGTTAAACATACGCTCTATTTTTTCCCATGCGCGCAGCGCTAGTTCTTTGTCGCGCCAAATTAGACGCTTAACACCATAAAGTGCAATTTCACCCTCTTTAGGCGATTTATTTTTATAGCGATATAACCCCGCCGCAGCGCTTGGGTCGCGGCGAACTTTTAAATATAAGTCAGCAAGGTAACGCTCATTTTTTGGTAAAAGTGTTTTTAAATAAGGTAGTAGGCTTTGCGTTCCGCCTTGCGCGGCAAGTGTAATTCGTTGCCATACAGTATCGGCATTCATATAGCCTTTTTTGCGCCAGTACGAGAATAACGAATCGCACTCCTTAGGTTGTGACTTTCCCACCGTCCATAAATCAGTCACCTGATTTAAAATGGCTTTTTCTGGGGCACCTAAATCTAATTGATACCCCAAATATGTACAGGTGTATTCAGCGTTACTGGTGTCGCGGTAATTACGAATATACGCCGCTTTTCTATTGTTTTTTTCAAGATACTCCAGCCATACTTTACGAACGGGCCATTCAAGTGGCGTATGCTGATATATATTTAAGTAATCTTCTATTTCTGCTTGATATTTTATGCTCGGGTTTCGTTGCCAGTATGTTTTTTCTACATACGGTTTTAGTGGGTGGTTTAGGTTATTAACTACGTTTTTAAACTCGCGGTAACTTGCGTTGCGTACTTTTTTTTCAGCATCTAAAAATGCGTCGTTATCGATGCTAGCCTCGGCAGAATAAAGAGGAAAAATAAAAGCAGCTGCCGCAAAACTAAATAATTGTTTTTTCATAATGTCCTTTAATAAAAAATTAAAGTAGTGAATAAAAGCTTTTTCACCACCTTAGCACCAAACCAGCTATATTTTAACCAGTCGTTTGTAACCGAGTTAAATTTTTCGTTGCATTTTTTACTCAAAGCAAGCACACTGATTGAAATGCAAACTCATCGTACCAGTCTTAGTTCGTCAACTAGGGAGAATAAAATGTTATATAAAAGCGATTCCTTTGAAGTTAGCTTCCTAAAGGAAAACATCGCCGAGTTTAAGTTTTGTGTTGCAGGTTCTGTAAACACATTATCTCAAAAAACTCTTTCAGATTGTGCAGCAGCATTAAAAGAATTAGCTGCTAATTCTGATATCAAAGGCATGGTTTTTACCAGTGATAAAGACCACTTTATTATTGGCGCCGACATCTTCGAATTTTTACCTACATTTACTAAACCTGAAGAAGATTTAGTCGTGTGGATCAAAAACGCAACTGACGTTTTTGATGCAATTGAAGATCTTCCATTCCCAACTCTAAGCGTTGTAAACGGCTTAGCACTTGGCGGCGGATGTGAGTGGGCACTTGCTACCGATTATCGTGTTGCAAGCGAAAGCGCTAAAATGGGCCTACCAGAAGTTAAACTTGGCATAATGCCTGGTTTTGGTGGCACAGTGCGCTTACCACGTATCATTGGCGCAGATAACGCCATGATGTGGATCACTTCTGGCGCTGAAAACCGCGCAGCTGACGCCCTTAAAGTAGGTGCGTTTGACGCAGTAGTTAGTGCTGACAAACTTTTAGAGTCAAGTGTAGCAACACTTGAGTTAGCGATTGCAGGCAAGCTAGATTGGCAAGCAAAACGCAACGCAAAACTACAGCCACTTAAATTAAACCGTGTTGAGCAAGGTATGAGCTTTGCTATGGCAGAAGGTATGGTAATGGGTAAAACCAAAGGCCACTATCCTGCTCCGGTTATGGCAGTGCGTACTATTAAAGCAGCGGCAAACTGTACTCGCGATGAAGCAATGGCAATCGAAAATGCTAACTTTGCTAAACTTGCGCGTACCAACGAAGCTGCAGCGCAAACGGGCATTTTCTTAAATGACCAATTCATCAAAGGTAAAGCACGCAAACTTGCTAAGCACAGCGATGTAGAAATTAAACAAGCTGCAGTATTAGGCGCGGGTATTATGGGTGGCGGTATTGCATATCAGTCTGCTTATAAAGGCACACCAATCATAATGAAAGACATCCAACAAGATGCGCTTGATTTAGGTATGGGTGAAGCGTCTAAATTATTAGGTGCAAAAGTTAAGCGTGGCCACATGCCAATGGAAAAAATGTTGGCAACACTAAGCAAAATTAAGCCAACACTTAACGATGCAGACCTACAAGACGCTAACATTATTGTTGAAGCCGTTGTAGAAAACCCTAAAGTTAAGCAAGCAGTATTAGCAGACCTTGAAAAGAACATGCCAGAAGGCACTGTACTTACATCAAATACGTCGACTATTTGTATTGACCTACTTGCTGAAGCACTTGATAAACCAGAAAACTTCTGTGGTATGCACTTTTTCAACCCAGTGCCAAAAATGCCATTAGTAGAAATTATCCGTGGTGCAAAAACGTCAGACAAAACAATTAACGCAGTCGTTGATTACGCCCTTAAACTTGGCAAGTCTCCTATTGTTGTAAACGATTGCCCAGGCTTTTTTGTAAACCGTGTTTTATTCCCTTACTTTGCAGGCTTTAGCAAATTAGTTGTTGAAGGCGCTAACTTTGCAAAAGTAGATAAAGTAATGGAAAACGTATTTGGCTGGCCTATGGGTCCGGCTTACCTACTTGATGTTGTAGGTATTGATACGGCTTATCATTGTACTGGCGTAATGGCTGACGGTTTCCCTGAGCGTATGGCACGTGCAGAAAAAGATCCGGTAACTGTTTTTGCTAACGAAAAACGTTTTGGTCAAAAGAACAAAGCAGGTTTTTACAAGTACGAAACAGACCGTCGTGGTCGTCTTAAAAAATCAAGCGATGCAACAGCCGTTGAGCTACTAGCGCCAATTACTGATGCACCGAAAGAATTCGATAAGCAAGAAATCATTGACCGTTGTATGATTCCAATGATCAACGAAGTACTTCTTTGTTTACAAGAAGGCATTGTTGCTTCTCCACAAGAAGCTGATATGGCCCTTGTTTACGGCGTTGGTTTCCCTCCATTTAGAGGCGGCGCGTTCCGTTACTTAGATCAAACTGGTTTAGCTAACTTTGTTGCAGCAGCAGACAAGTACGCTCACCTAGGTGCGATTTACCAAGTATCAGAGCAAACTCGCAAATGGGCTGAAGAAGGCCGTGTTTTCTATAAGGTGGAAGGTTAATATCATGAATAATCCAGTAATTGTAGATTGTATCCGCACACCAATGGGTCGCTCAAAAGGCGGCGTATTTAAAAACAAGCGTGCGGAAGACTTAAGCGCTCATTTAATGAAGGGCTTACTAGAACGCAACCCAGCGGTTGATCCAGCATCAATCGACGACATTTATTGGGGTTGTGTACAGCAAACATTAGAGCAAGGCTTTAACGTTGCACGTAACGCATCACTACTTGCGGGTATTCCACACTCAGTACCAGCAACCACAGTTAACCGTTTATGTGGCTCGTCAATGCAAGCATTGCACGACGCAGCACGCGCCATTATGACGGGCGCTGGCGACACTTACCTAATTGGTGGTGTTGAGCACATGGGTCACGTTCCTATGACTCACGGTAACGACTTTCACCCAGGCTTAGCAACTTCAATTGCACAAGCGTCTGGCTCTATGGGTTTAACAGCAGAATACCTTGCTACTATTCACGGTATCAGCCGTCAGCAGCAAGATGAATTTGCATACCGCTCGCACCAACGTGCACATGCTGCAACGGTTGAAGGCCGTTTCCGCCGCGAAATTTTAGCAATGGAAGGTCATGCAGCAGATGGTTCTTTAATTTTAGTTGAAGATGATGAAGTAATTCGTCCTGAAACAACAGTTGAAGGTTTATCTCAGCTTCGCCCAGTATTTAACCCTGCTTCGGGTTCTGTTACAGCGGGTACGTCTTCAGCACTTTCTGACGGCGCATCAGCCATGTTAGTAATGAGCGAAGAAAAAGCAAAAGAGCTAGGTTTACCAATTCGTGCGCGCATTAAAGCAATGGCGGTTGCCGGTTGCGATCCATCAATCATGGGTTACGGCCCAGTACCAGCAAGTAAAAAAGCACTTGCCCAAGCTGGTATCACTATTGATGACATCGACGTAGCTGAGCTTAATGAAGCCTTTGCTGCGCAATCACTACCAGTACTTAAAGACTTAGGTTTAGCTGATGTGGTTGACGAAAAAGTTAACTTGAATGGCGGCGCTATCGCACTGGGTCACCCTCTGGGTTGTTCTGGTTCGCGTATTAGCACCTCGCTAATTCACTTAATGGAAGACAAAAATGCTAAGTACGGTTTAGCGACAATGTGTATTGGTTTAGGCCAAGGTATCGCAACTGTATTTGAGCGTGTTCAAGACTAATACTCTTAACACGTAAACCATCTTGGTGAGTAAAAAGGCGCACTGACGAAAGTTAGTTCGCCTTTTTTATTTGCCAAATTTTAAGGCGCTATACTAACGCAATTTAGATTTGTGTTGTTGTGATCGGGTTTATAATTTGGCGTTGATATAAATACACTTAAATTAAAACTGATCCAGATCTAAGTAAATTAGTTAATTTATACTTAAAATTACGCTAAACTTTGGCGCAACAAAAAATCTGACTACTTGTAAAGTCACAGATTTGAAAACTATTTACAGGCATACGCACTATGAATTTTGATAACCCCGATCACCAATTAGATGCCATTGGCCTTCGCTGCCCCGAGCCAGTAATGATGGTACGTGCTGCTATTCGTAAAATGAACGACGGTGAAACCCTGCTTATAACTGCTGATGACCCCTCAACCACCCGTGATATTCCAAGTTTTTGTGTATTTATGGATCACACGCTGGTGGCTAAAGATGCCGATGAAGCACCGTATAGGTATGTGGTGAAGAAAGGGCTTTAAGGCTCATCGCTCAAATACTGTGTTCTTATTAAATTATTGCTTTTGAAGTGAGAATTATTTTTTTCTTCTAAATAATGAGCCACTCGGAACCACTCAAAATCCAAGTGAAATTTCTTTTTATTGTTAACTACTAATGCTGGTGGCCCCAAGAGTCTATTCATGTTTAAGTCTATATTTTGAACAAGTAACTTACTAAAATAATCTTCAGCCTCATTTACTGATTTATTCACCAAAGTACGTAGTTTAATCATTAAATCAAAAATCCCCTCAAAATAACCATCTATCGCTTTGTTGAGGTCAACTAGATCAAACTTTAACAGCTCATCTTTAAATGCAGAGTTTAACCCCTTTAACAACTTTATCTTTTCTTTCTCTTCCATTGCCGATAATACGAGTGGAATCTGAAATTTTGTTGTTACACCGTTTCCATGTTTACTTTTAGATGGATATTTTAAAGTTAACCTATTTACAGGTAACATTTTATGTTGGCATAAATTTCTCAAGTTGCAGCATAGAACATAATATTGATTATCTTTAAAGACCTTCTCTCTTTCTATTAATAGTTCAGGTAACAAAGATTGATCAATATCATTAATTATCGAAAACTTATCACGTTTAATATACAGTCGATCTAAAACTAATTTTCCAGTATTCAAAATACTCAAATAGGATATATTTAATTTAGTACGGCTTTTTTGATTTTCTATATAAGCATGTACCTCAGAGAAACGTGAAAACTCTTGTGAGAGCTGAGCCATAGTAAGCAATGATTTGAATGTTTTAACTTCCTCTATCAAAACATCAAATAAATTTTCTATCTCAAGTTTTCTTGAGAATACTCTATATTTTTTTAAGCACTCATTTGAGTCTAATTCAGTTAACTTACTTTGTTCAAACCTGGGCTTATCATTTTCTAGGTAGCAATACTCTATATAATTATTCAATGCGCTACCCCTTATTCCAAAGGTTCAATTTCATATTAACGTCCTTGTGACAAATCTATAAGTTTACTCGAGCAACTAAAATCTGACGGCTTATAGCTTGCAGCTCTTACTTCTTTGTTATTGTCACTTTTGGCTCATCATAGTCACTAAAATCAATGCTTACTATGTATGTGCCTTTTATCGCAGGTGTGTAACTAAAGTAATTATAAATAGTATTACAGTCTGCCGTTGCAGCTTGCCCAAGTGTTAAACTTTGACCTTGTGGGAATGAGTCGCTGTAACCACAGTTAAAGCCTTCACTAAAATCGGCATCGGCAATTTTGAATTCGTACACTTTACCCGGTGTGCTAAATTTTACCTGCGCTTGATACAGTGCTGGGCCCACTAAGCTAAATTGGTACTGTGGCTCTGCGTCCCATAAAGTAAAATCGCCTCGCAGGTACATGGTGCGGTCGAGTTCTTTTTGTGGCAATACATCGTTAATTGATATTTGGCTTGAACATGCACTGAGTAACCCAGCAACAGCGAGTGGTATTATTTTTTTTATTGAAATCATCAATTTTCATCCTATTCATTATACCTATTAGCTTAATTAAGTTAGGTAGGTATTAAAACTAAAAAGCCAGCGTTATGCTGGCTTTTTAAATTGCTAATGGTTGTTATTTTTGTAAAACAGAAATATCTGCAATATCCAAAAATAAACCACTTAACTGGCTTAATAGCGCAAGGCGATTTTGCTTAACCGCTTCATCGTCGGCCATAACCATTACGTTGTCAAAAAAGTTGTCAACACTTTCACGAATGCCTGCCAATTGGCTAAGGGCCTCTTGGTAGTTTCCATCGGCATAAAGTGGTGCAAGCTCAGTTGCAAATTTTGCCACTTGTGATGCCAACACTTTTTCAGCGTCGTCGCTTAATAAGCTCTCATCAACGTTACCTTGGCTTGTGATATCATTTTTGGCAAGAATATTACTTACACGCTTATTAGCGGCTGCAAGCGCTTCTGCTGCGTCTAAAGTACGGAAGTGGCTTACGGCTTTAACACGACGGTCAAAATCAACTGGTTTAGTTGGACGACGTGCTAGAACAGCTTGAATCACATCTACTTCAATGCCTTCGTCTTGATACCAAGCGCGGAAGCGCCCTAGCATAAAATCAAACACATCTGTTGATACATTTAGATTAGTTAGCTTATCGCCAAACAATGTTTGTGCTTTTGCTACTAGGTCTAAAATATCAAGAGGTAACTCTTTTTCTACCATAATACGCAGTGCACCAATAGCAGCACGACGAAGTGCAAATGGGTCTTTATCGCCTTTTGGTGCTTGGCCTATACCAAAAATACCCACCAGCGTATCAAACTTATCTGCAATGGCTACTGCACAACTAATTAGGTTTGTAGGTAAGTTGTCGCCTGCAAAGCGTGGCATGTATTGCTCGTTTTGTGCAAGCGCTACATCTTCTGCTTCACCGTCAAAGCGAGCGTAATGCATTCCCATTACACCTTGTACATCGGTAAATTCCATTACCATTTCGGTCATTAAGTCTGTTTTACTTAATAGGCCTGCACGTTTCGCTAAGTCTTTATCTGCGCCTAATTGCTCAGCAATATACCCTGCAAGTTCGCTAATACGCTCAGACTTATCTTTAAGCGTGCCTAACTGCTTTTGAAATAAAACGGTATCAAGCGATTCTAAACGGCTTTCTAATGTTTTCTTTTTGTCGGTCTCAAAGAAGAACTGTGCATCAGCCAAACGTGGGCGTACAACTTTTTCGTTACCAGAAATTACTACGCTTGGATCTTTACTCTCGATGTTAGATACAAACAAAAACTTATTTAAAAGCTTGCCGTTTTGATCTAATAACGGGAAGTATTTTTGATCATCCTTCATGGTGTAAATTAGCGCTTCGGCTGGTACATCTAAAAATGCTTCTTCAAATGTTGCCGTTAAAGTAACTGGCCACTCTACTAGTGATGTTACTTCTTCTAGTAAATCTTCATCCATTGCAACAACAGCGTTAACTGCGCTTGCAGCTTCTTCTATTTGTGCACGTATTTGCGCTTTACGTTGTTCGTAATCTGCAATAACGTAAGCAGATTTAAGTACATCAAAAACCTCATCAGCATGATTAATGCTAATTTTTTCTGGGTGATGAAAACGGTGACCTTGAAGTTGGTTACTTACTTGCTTACCAAGAATCTCACCTTCTAGCAATTCGCTACCAAATAAAATAGTGACGGTATGAACTGGGCGAATAAATTGTGTTTTATTCGCACCCCAGCGCATTGGCTTTGGTATTGGTAATTTACTTAACGCTTTTGCGATAGCATCTGCCATTAGCGTTTTAGTTTCTTGCCCTGCTACTTTAGCTATGTGCAATAACCATGCGCCTTTATCCGTTTCAAGTGTTTGTGCTTCACTTACCTCAATACCACAACCGCGTGCCCAACCCATTGCTGCTTTTGTAGGGTTACCTTCACTATCAAATGCTGCTTTAGTTGCTGGGCCGCGCTTTTCAACTTCTTTGTCCTGTTGTTTAGCTTCAAGTGCTTTAACTTGTAAACCTAAACGACGAGGCGATGCATACCAGCTTACGCCTTGATGTGCTAATTCTAGCGATTCTAACTCTTGAGTTAAATTTGCAGCAAATGCCTCGGCAAGTTTACGCAACGACTTTGGTGGTAACTCTTCAGTGCCAATTTCTACTAATAAATTTTGTGCTGTCATGCTTACTTATCCTTACACAGCGGGAAACCAAGCGCTTCGCGTGCATCGTAATAACTTTGTGCACACGCTTTTGATAACGCACGAACACGTAAAATATAACGCTGACGTTCTGTTACCGATATAGCATGGCGCGCGTCTAATAGGTTAAATGCATGCGATGCTTTCATCACTTGCTCGTAGGCAGGAAGTGGTAAATTTGCTTCTATTAACTTTTGGCTCTCAGCTTCACACTTATCAAACTGCGCAAACAAGTCTTCTACGTTTGCATGTTCAAAGTTGTAAGTAGATTGCTCTACTTCATTTTGATGAAATACATCGCCGTAGGTTACACGTCCTAATGGACCATCTGCCCATACTAGGTCGTAAATACTATCTACGCCTTGAATGTACATTGCTAAACGCTCTAGGCCGTAAGTAATCTCGCCAGTTACTGGTGAGCACTCTAAGCCACCTACTTGTTGGAAGTAGGTAAACTGCGTTACCTCCATACCATTTAACCAAATTTCCCAACCTAAGCCCCATGCGCCAAGCGTTGGAGATTCCCAGTTATCTTCTACAAAGCGTACTTCGTGAGTAAGTGTATCAATACCCATAGCCGCTAATGAACCTAAGTAAAGCTCTTGGATGTTATCTGGCGATGGCTTTAGTACTACCTGAAATTGGTAGTAATGTTGTAAGCGATTTGGATTTTCACCGTAGCGACCATCCGTAGGACGACGACACGGTTGAACGTATGCGCTCGACATTGGCTCTGGGCCAATAGACTTTAAAAATGTTTGCGGGTGAAATGTCCCTGCGCCCACTTCCATATCAAGTGGTTGAATAATGACACAGCCTTGCTGCGCCCAATAATCCTGTAAAGCCAGGATCAAACCTTGGAAGGTTTTTACGTCGTATTTTTGCATATTTGGCTTTTTACTATCTAAGAAGTAGCGTGAAAATTACCCTTAGTATACCGTGTGTACACTCAGGTTTTAAGCAGTTTGTTTATTTGTAGAAAATAAAAAAGGAGCCATTAGGCTCCTTTTTATTATCAAAATATGTTTTTACACGTCTAGGTTAACTACGCGTAGTGCGTTCGTTTCAATAAATTCACGACGTGGCTCTACCTGATCACCCATAAGTGTTGCAAATAACTGATCCGCGCCAACAGCGTCTTCGATAGTTACTTGTAACATACGGCGTGCACCTGGATCCATGGTTGTTTCCCACAGTTGATTTGGGTTCATCTCACCTAATCCTTTATAGCGTTGAATATAGATCCCACGCTTAGATTCAGTGATCAACCATTCCAAAGCATCCACAAAGTTATCAACAGGTTTTGTTTTCTCACCACGTTGAATATAGGCACCTTCTGTAATGATGTTTGCAATGTTAACACCAGTCACAGCAATGCGTTGGTAGTCACGTGACGTGATAAAGTCGTAGCTCAGTACATGAGACTTATCTACACCGTGTTGACGAATATTCACAACTGGGTAGTACAAGTTACGCTCTGCATCATACTCAGTTGCAGCGTTGAAGATAGTTGCATCTTCGTCACGGTCTACTAGGTCATCAACAAGCTCTTTTGTCCACGCAATTACTTTAGCTTCATCTTCAAGGTCTTCTTTTGTTAACTCGCTTTGGTAGATTAAACGTTCCATTACCGTATTAGGGTATTTACGTTTTAAGCGCTCGATTACTTTAACTGTGTTTTGATAATCGTGAACTATTTCCTCTAACGCTTCACCTTCAAGTGCTGATGCATCGGCACTTGTGTATAGCGCTGCGTTATTTAGTGCAAGCGATGTTAAGTAGTCAACAAGTGCAGGATCGTCTTTTATGTAGCGTTCTTGCTTACCTTTTTTCACTTTATAAAGCGGTGGTTGAGCAATATAAATATAACCGCGCTCTACAATTTCTGGCATTTGACGATAAAAGAACGTAAGCAACAAGGTACGAATGTGAGAACCATCCACGTCAGCATCGGTCATTATAATGATACGGTGGTAACGTAGTTTTTCAGGGTTATATTCATCACGGCCAATACCACAGCCTAACGCAGTGATTAGCGTTGCCACTTCTTGTGAAGACAGCATTTTATCAAAACGTGCTTTTTCAACGTTTAGAATTTTACCTTTAAGCGGAAGAATCGCTTGATTCTTACGGTTACGACCCTGCTTGGCTGAACCGCCAGCAGAGTCCCCTTCCACTATGTAAAGCTCTGATTGCGCAGGATCTTTTTCCTGACAATCGGCTAATTTACCCGGCAAACCGGCAAGGTCCATAGCGCCTTTACGACGTGTCATTTCACGTGCTTTACGTGCTGCTTCACGTGCACGTGAAGCATCAATAATTTTCCCAACAACAATTTTTGCATCTACTGGGTTTTCTAATAAAAACTCAGTGAATTTTTCAGCCATTGCTTGTTCTACCGCAGACTTAACTTCGCTAGATACTAGCTTGTCTTTTGTTTGCGATGAAAACTTAGGATCTGGAACTTTAACACTAATTACAGCAGTCAAACCTTCACGCGCATCGTCACCGGTTGCGTTACTCGTTGTTTTTGCTTTCTTGTTAAAGCCTTCTTTTTCCATAAAGTTATTAAGTGTACGTGTTAGTGCAGATCTAAAGCCAGCTAAGTGAGTACCACCATCACGTTGTGGAATGTTATTTGTGAAACAGTAAATGTTTTCTTGGTATGCGTCATTCCATTGCATTGATACTTCAACGCTAATTCCGTCTTCAACACGCTCATGTGTAAAGTGGAATACACCTTTATGAATAGGTGTTTTATTGCGGTTAATGTATTCAACAAATGCCTGAATACCACCTTCGTATTTAAAGTGATCGCTTTTATTTTCTTCACGCTCATCATTTAAAATGATGCTAACACCGGAATTCAGGAACGACAGTTCACGTAGGCGTTTTGCTAAAATATCGTAATGAAAATCTAAATTAGTGAATGTTTCTGCACTAGGCCAAAAGCGTAGTTCTGTCCCCGTAGTTTCAGAGTCACCAATGACAGCGAGTGGTGCATCTGGCACACCCATAGTGTAAAACTGCTCATGAAGTTTGCCTTCGCGACGCACGGTTAGTTTTAATTTTTCTGAAAGTGCGTTTACAACCGAAACACCTACACCATGCAAGCCACCTGATACTTTATAAGAGTTATCATCAAACTTACCACCAGCGTGAAGTACCGTCATGATTACTTCGGCTGCCGAAACGCCTTCTTCTTCATGGATAGACACTGGGATACCACGGCCGTTATCTCTAACCGAAACAGAGCCATCTAAGTGAATCGTTACAAAAATATCATCACAATGACCGGCTAAGGCTTCGTCTATTGAGTTATCAACGACCTCAAACACCATGTGGTGTAAGCCTGTGCCATCATCGGTGTCCCCTATATACATTCCAGGACGCTTTCTTACTGCGTCTAATCCTTTAAGTACTTTAATACTCGACGAGTCATAATTCTCAGACATGGTTAATCCCACTTATCTTGTTATTAGGTTGCCATGTTTCACGTGGAACATTTGTAGTTCTCGTTGCATGGGTTCCACCACAGCAGAAATACTCTCAGATAAAATTGAAGAAATAAATATTTGAGAACGACAGTGTGACAATAATTGTCCAACTTTCTCTTTTGTATCTTCGCCTAACTCTGAGGGTAAATCATCTATTAGCAATATAGATTGCTTATCGGTCTCTGACTCAATTAAGCTATTTTGCGTTACTTTTAACGCATACAATAATAACTTTAACTGCCCGCGTGAGAACGTATTCTCTACACTGTTGCCAGCGACACTAAAACTAAAGTCAGCCTTATGAGGGCCTTTACTTGTAAATCCTTGGCGAGAATCTCGCTCAAAGCTTTGTTCTAATGCATCGTTAAGAGATTCATTCTCTTTCCAGCCTGCATTAAACGTCATTTCTAAATCGCGTATAAGCGTTAATTCTGCACACATTTTACCAAAAAACTGCTGCTTAAACCTACTTATATACGCCATTCTCAATATATTTATTTCTTCAGCCAGTCTAACAAATTCTTTGTCCCAAAACTTAATTTGGTCAAAATAATTCTTAGGCTTAGACTTTAACAGTGCATTGCGTTGTTTTAATACTTTATTAAACGATTGCCACAGGTAAAAAAACTCATGTTCCACGTGGAACAATCCTAAATCTAAAAATTTTCTGCGCTCTTTTGGGCCACCAAAAAACAATGAATAGCTTTCAGGGGTAATTATTTGAACAGGCATAAGTTGTGCGAGTTCAGATATTTTCCGGCTCGCTTTACCTTGAATCTTTAAATTTGTTTCACCTAATCGCGTTTTACTAATACCAATAGGAATTGATAAATCATGAACCGTTTTTCGGCCATGAATTACAAACTGGTCCTGTTGGTGTGCAATTATGCTTTTATGTTTTGGTGTTCGAAAAGACTTGCCGTGAGAAAGGTAATAAATAGCTTCTAATAGACTGGTTTTCCCGCTGCCATTTTCACCATATATAATATTAACGCCATTAACAGGTTCTAGCGTCAGCGCCTCAATATTACGAAAATATTTGAGGCTCAAATGACTTAAGCTCATTATATGTTTATGATCTTATAAACGCATAGGCATAACAACATACATAGCTTCATCATCACCAGCGCCTTCTATTAAAGCACTGCTGTTTGAATCTGCTAACGTAAACTGTACATCTTCGGTTTTTAATGTGTTTAATACATCTAAAACATACGAAACATTAAAACCAATTTCTAATTCATCACCTTGGTAATTTACTTCAACAACCTCTTCAGCTTGTTCTTGCTCTGGATTGTTAGCAGTAATTTTTAATAAACCATTTGATAAATTTAAGCGTACACCACGAAACTTTTCATTCGACAAGATAGATACACGCTGAAACGCATTTCGCAACCATTCACGGTTCGCAATAATTGTTTTGTCACCGCCACGTGGAAGTACACGTCGGTAATCAGGAAAACGCCCATCAACAAGTTTACTTGTAAATGTAAACTCAATATCAATAATACGAATGTGGTTAGCACCAAATTGAATAGTTACTAGCTCATCATCGGCAACCATAAGGCGCATAATTTCTTGTACACCTTTGCGCGGTATGATTAATTGGCGCTGGGTATTTAATGATTGAGTAAGTTTTTTCTGTGCAATAGCCAAACGGTGCCCGTCGGTAGCCACCGTTTTAATATCACTGTTATCAACTTCAAACGACATACCATTTAAGTAATAACGTACATCTTGGTTTGCCATTGAAAAGTGTGTGCTTTCAAGTAATTTACGAAGCTCTAAACGTGTTAGTTGAAATTCAACCTCACCGTCCCATTCTTCTAAATTGGGAAAATCAGCAGCGGATAATGTCGTTAATGAAAAACGACTTTTACCACTGGTTAATAACAACTGGTGATCTTGTAAGCTTAAAGTAATGTCTGAACCTTCAGGTAAGCTTTTACAAATATCGAGTAATTTTTTAGCGGGTAAAGTAAGTTTTGTGTCAGCAATGTCATCACCTACAAAAACACCAGACACTAATTCAATTTCAAGGTCGGTCCCTGTCATCGAAAGCTGTCCGTTTTCTACTACTAACAAAACGTTAGATAAAATTGGTAACGTATGCTTTCGCTCAATTGCGCCCGATACTTGTACCAATGGCTTTAAAAATTGTTGTCTTGATATTGTTATTTGCATAATAAAGTCAGCCCTAAGATGACAATGTTCTTATTAAATTTTGATAATCTTCTTTGATTTCGTGGCTTTCATCACGTAGTGATTTTATTTTACGACACGCATGTAAAACAGTTGTATGGTCTCGACCGCCAAAAGCATCGCCAATCTCAGGTAAGCTGTGATTAGTGAGTTCCTTAGACAACGCCATAGCAACCTGACGAGGTCTTGCTATAGAGCGGCTTCGGCGTTTAGAAAGTAAATCCGACACACGAATTCGATAATACTCAGCCACTGTACGCTGTATATTATCAATTGTGACAAGCTTATCTTGCAGTGCCAATAAATCACGCAGTGCTTCTTTTACAAAGTCGATAGAGATAGGACGCCCTGTAAAGTTTGCATTTGCAATTACGCGATTAAGTGCCCCTTCAAGCTCACGAACATTTGAACGTAATTTTTTTGCAATGAAGAAAGCCACTTCGTGTGGTAAGTTAATTTTACTTTGCTGCGCTTTTTTCATCAAAATCGCTACGCGCGTTTCAAGTTCTGGCGGCTCTATAGCAATTGTTAAACCCCAACCAAAACGAGACTTAAGTCTGTCTTCAACCCCTTCAATTTCCTTAGGGTAACGATCGGAAGTTAAAATAATTTGTTGGTTGCCTTCAAGTAACGCATTAAAGGTATGAAAAAATTCTTCTTGAGAACGCTCTTTGTTTGCAAAGAATTGAATGTCATCAATCATTAATGCATCAACACTGCGGTAATAACGTTTAAATTCTTCTATTGCGTTATTTTGTAGCGCTTTAACCATGTCTTGTACAAAACGTTCAGAATGCATATAAACAATTTTTGCATCAGGCTTATTAGCCATAATGCCATTGCCTACTGCATGGAGTAAGTGCGTTTTACCTAAACCTGTTCCACCGTATATAAATACAGGGTTAAATGCAGAGCCAGGATTATCGGCCACTTGAGTTGCAGCCGCTTTTGCTAGCTGGTTAGATTTACCCTCAACAAAACTATCAAAGGTATAGTTTTCTTTAATATTAGATTTATAACCAGATTTAGGTGCTGGCTCAACAACCGGCTTTTGCTCTCGCGGTTGTTGCTTTGCTGATGCTTGCGTATTAGGTGCAGATTGCGTTTCTATAACAGGTGCAACTTGTGTGTTTAACAGCGGCTTACTACCTACATCAAAACGCAGTTCAGGTGCTTCATCACCACAAATTTCTACAAGTAATTCGTTAATTCGATTAAGGTATTTTTCTCTTACCCAATCAAGCACAAAGCGATTAGGTGCATAAATAGTCAGAGTATCTTCGGTACTTTCTGCTTGAAGTGGTCTTACCCACATACTGAACTGCTGCGAAGGCAATTCATCTTGCAATACATATAAACAACTTTGCCAAACCGACAGATACACAGTTAAACTCCCAGAGATATAATTTTTATTCCCGCACATCAAAAATGGTTAAATACCATGCATTTATTGCGTTTAAATAGCCAAATAAGCGGCCCAAGACCAAGTATTATGAAGGCAGTTTATCCACAAGTAAAAGGCTGATTTTTATAAAATGATGTATAACGTTATAAAAAAGAACTAACAGACTGATTTAGTTATGTTTTTAATTATTTACTTGATAATAGATCATAACAAAATAACACCAAGATCGCGAACCAATTCTACGATCCAATTTACTTTTCCCCGGCTTTTATTCACTTTTTATACAAGGGCTGTGGAAAACTTCTTATTTATGATGATCCTACTAGATCACGCTTTATGATCCCCAGCTGCTTGCTTAATAAACACAGTGCTTAACGCGTAATTATGATTGACTTTAAGTCGTTTCATCTATAATATCTCGCGCTCGCAATGGCACCTGTGCCAGGATCGCGACCTGCATAGGATGTTTTAACTTTAACCGATCGGATGAGATTGTTATGAAAAGAACTTTTCAACCTAGCGTTTTAAAACGCAAACGTGCACACGGCTTCCGTGCTCGCATGGCAACTGTAAATGGCCGTAAAGTATTAGCACGTCGCCGCGCTAAAGGCCGCAAAGTTCTTTCTGCTTAATTTATAAGTGGAAGACTTTAGCTTTGGCAGGGAGTTACGTCTGTTAACTCCCTCGCATTACTCTCGTATATTTAACGAACCCGCTCGGGCTGCAACTCCTTACTTCACTCTATTAGCTAAACCCAATGACCAAGGTAAACCTAGGTTAGGACTTACTGTTGCTAAAAAACGTGTAAAAAAGGCATGCCAACGAAACCGTATTAAACGTCTTGCTCGCGAAAGTTTTCGTTTAAATCAACACAACATTGATAACATTGATATTGTGCTTATGGTTAAAAATGGTATTGACGAACAGTCTAATGAAGAATTAACCAAGCAACTGACTAAGTTATGGCGAAAAATTAATGAACGCTGTAAACCAGGTGCGCCTAAGCCTCCACCCTTTAAGAAACGCCCAAACAAATCAGCTAAATCTAATAAACAAACCCAATAGCAATAGAATTACAGGGTTAATTAATGTATCTTTAGCTCACCTTTTAATCATGCATTTAAAATTTCCAATAGAGCCTTTAAATACATGATATCTATCTCACTAAATTTAACTAGGGGCATAAACATCATGAGGTTACTTAAACCACTTGTTGCTTTACCGACATTATGTTTAGTGTTATTGATCCGCGGTTATCAAAAGTGGATTAGCCCGCTATTAGGTCCGCATTGTCGTTTTAATCCAAGCTGCTCACATTACGCAATTCAAGCAATAAAATTGCATGGATTGATAAAAGGAAGTTGGTTAGCATTAAAACGCATATTAAAATGCCATCCTTTACATTCAGGTGGTGATGACCCAGTACCTGAAAAAATAACCCATATTAACCACCAACACGAGAAATAAGAGCTGTTATGGAATCGCAACGCACGTTTTTATTCATTGGCCTAATGCTAGTGTCGTTTTTATTGTTCCAAGAATGGAATAATGATTATAACCAGCCAAAAGTCGATCCAAGTGCCACAACACAAACACAACAAGCAAATTCAACTGAATCAGATGATTTTATACCTTCATCGTCAGAATCTGGCTTACCGGCTTCAACAACATTAGCTAAACGTTCTGTTATAGAAATTAAAACAGACGTGTTTAAAGTTAAAATCGACACCAAAGGTGGTGATATTGTTGAATCAGACTTACTTCAGTATGAAGAGGTGAAAGGCGAAGAAACACCTTTCATGCTGCTGGGTGAATTTGATGGTAATCAATACTTTTCACAAAGTGGTTTAATTGGTTTAAATGGTCCTGACGCATCTGCAAACGGTCGACCTACTTACCACAGCGAACAAACATCTTATACCTTAACCGGTGATGAGTTACGTGTACCGCTGCAGTTTACTGACAGCAACGGTGTTAGCTTTACTAAAACGTATGTATTTAAAAAAGGGCAGTATGACGTTGGCTTAGAATACACAGTAAACAATACAACCAGTGCGCCTATTCAAGTACAGCTTTACACGCAAGTTAAGCGCACAGTACAAGAAAAAGGCAGCTTAGTTGATCAAAACTATTTAGGTGCAGCTTACGGTACTGACGAAGAACCGTACGAAAAGTACAGCTTTTCTGACATGGCTGACAAAAACCTAAATGAAAGCACACAAGGTGGTTACATTGCATTTATTCAACATTACTTTGTAAGTGCGTGGGTACCAAAACAAGATCAAACCAACACCCTGTATAGCTTAATTACGAGCAGTAATGCCGCAATCATTGGTACAAAAGCACAACCAGTTAATGTACAAGCCGGTACTGAGCAAACTATTACTTCTATTTACTACATGGGCCCTAAAGAGTCTGATGTATTAGAAGCGCTTCACCCTGACTTAGACCTAACTGTAGACTACGGCTGGTTATGGTTTATTTCACAGCCACTATTTGTATTACTAAAATGGCTTTACAGTATCCTTGGTAACTGGGGTTTAGCAATTATTGCTATCACTATTATTGTTAAATCATTGATGTACCCGCTAACTAAAGCGCAATATACGTCAATGGCTAAAATGCGCGCCCTTCAACCAAAAATGGCTGCATTAAAAGAAAAATATGGTGATGACCGTCAAAAATTCGGCCAGGCCACAATGGAAATGTACAAAAAAGAGAAAGTAAACCCAATGGGTGGCTGTTTCCCTATTTTGTTACAAATGCCAATATTCTTAGCGTTGTTTTATGTATTTTTAGAGTCAACAGAACTTCGCCATGCTGAGTTTATGCTTTGGTTAACTGATTTATCAGCACAAGACCCATACTACGTATTACCAATTTTATTTGGTGCAAGTATGTTTATAACTCAGAAGCTTCAACCAATGACGGTTACCGATCCAATGCAGCAAAAAATGATGACCTTTATGCCGGTTATCTTCTCTGTATTCTTCTTATGGTTCCCATCAGGCTTAGTACTTTATTGGTTAGTATCTAACCTTATTTCAATCGCGCAAATGCTTTATATTTATCGCGGTATGGAAAAGAAAGGAATAAAAGTAAGAGGCTAACTTAGCCCTACTTATCAAAAAGGCGACTTAGGTCGCCTTTTTTATTGCCCATTTTTTATCAGAGCATTCGCGAGTGGTAATTTCATAGGTTACAATAGCGCCATAACGTACACATTGTTGGTAAATTAAATAGCATGATCAATCAAGACACAATTGCAGCACAAGCAACCGCCCCCGGCCGTGGTGGTGTTGGTATTATTCGGGTTTCTGGCAGCCTTGCTAAAAGCGTTGCCGAGCAAGTTATTGGTAAAATACCAAAGGTGAGATACGCCGATTACGTACCATTTAAAAACTTAAACGGTGATCAGCTTGACCAAGGTATTGCTATTTATTTTGCCGGACCGAACTCATTTACTGGCGAAGATGTACTTGAGTTGCAAGGCCATGGCGGCCCAGTTGTGCTTGATATGCTACTTAAAGAAATTAGTAAAATAGAGGGTGTACGTTTAGCAAAACCAGGTGAATTCTCTGAGCGTGCATTTATGAACGACAAACTTGATTTAACCCAAGCAGAAGCAATTAGTGACCTTATTAATGCCACCAGTGAACAAGCCGCTAAAAGCGCCTTACAATCGCTTCAAGGTGAGTTTTCCAAACACATAGATACCCTGGTTGAAAAAGTAATCCACCTTCGTATGTACGTAGAAGCTGCAATCGACTTTCCAGATGAAGAAATAGACTTTTTGTCTGACGGTAAAGTAAGCGGTGATTTAAACGCAATTATAAATCAGCTAAACACCGTAACTAACCAAGCCAAACAAGGCAGTATAATGCGCGAAGGTATGCGTGTAGTTATTGCAGGTCGTCCTAATGCAGGTAAATCAAGCTTGCTTAATGCCCTAGCAGGCCGAGAAGCAGCAATCGTAACCGAAATAGCAGGTACCACCCGCGACGTGCTACGCGAACACATTCACATTGATGGCATGCCACTGCATATTATCGATACCGCAGGTCTTCGTGAAAGCCCAGACCGCGTAGAACAAATAGGTATTGAGCGCGCATGGGAAGAAATAAACCAAGCCGACCGCGTTTTATTTATGCTTGATGGCACCGATACCGTCGATACCGACCCACATAAAATTTGGCCAGAATTTATGGCAAAATTACCAAAAGGCATGGGGGTTACAGTGATCAGAAATAAAGCCGATTTGTCGGGTGATATTGTAGGCCTAGATGAACACCAACAATACCCAGTCATAAGCTTAAGTGCTAAAAATGCAGATGGTATTGAGCTTGTACGAGAGCATTTAAAAGCCTGTATTGGTTTTGACGGCGCAACAGAAGGTGGTTTTATGGCTCGTCGCCGCCATTTAGATGCTCTAGAGCGCGCAGCTTATCATTTAGATACGGGTAAAACGCAGCTTGAAATGCATATTGCGGGTGAAATTTTGGCCGAAGAGCTACGCTTAACGCAGCAATTTTTAAACGAAATAACGGGTGAGTTTACTTCAGACGACCTACTAGGAAAAATATTTAGCTCGTTCTGTATCGGTAAATAAAAGACCTAACAACTAAATAATTAAAAATTAAGGGCGTAAAAATGCCCTTTTTTTCTGCCCAAGTTAAGCCTTCCTATATCAATATATGAGTATTTTTTAGATAAGCTAAGTGCTATTTTAGGCTCTCAATTACTCTAAATTAGTATATTTAAATGCTTATTAATGGCCTACTTTACAAGATATAACCGCCTAATTAGGGTGATAAATCCCCCACATACGAATAAGTTAAGCCAATATAATTAACCTTAAAACAAACTAAAATCACTGTTTTTAATATTTTGTTAGCTAAATTGCAGCCATATTTGGCTATATACCAAAAAATAAAGCGATCACAAATGAGTATTAATCGCGCTATCCACCGGCTAAAACATATAAAAACATGTGCCAATATTTCAAAAATTTAAAGTTTAGTCAGATCAGTTATCCACAATTCCTACTTTTTGAACAAAACCCTAAAAATTTTTAACTGAAAAACACGTTATTAACTCTATTTTTAGTAAAAAACAGCCGTAATAAAATTTAATTTGGTATTTATTTAGTAAGATCATATTTAATTGATCACTTTTAAAAATTGTTTTAGATCTTAATAATCAGTTATCAACACCCTTTATATCCACATTATGATCAACTTCATTTTTATATTAAATATTCATCACATTTGCACTTACAAATAATTAAAATCAATAACTTACAAAATTTAAGGCTAATAGGATATAGAGTTAAACAGAGCTTCCCCCAATCTTATTAACAGCTTGATCAGAAGATTACATTTAAATATTTTATGTTACAGCCATATAAATCAATAACTTAAATTAATTTTAAACAATGATCTAAAAATCAACCTAAAAATAGTTATCCAAACTAACACTCTTCTCTTTACTGCTGTTTTTACTCGGCTATCATAGGCAGCAATTAAAACTAATGCGATCACAACTAATCATGAGTTCAGTAAATATTATTGTTGGCAGCCAAATGGGATCGGCCGAGTACGTTGCAGAGCAATTAAGCGATGAGCTTAATAACCAAGGTATTGAAACTCAACTACATGATCATCCTGAGTTTAATGAAATAGATCAACACAATACGGTATGGCTAATATGTACATCTACTTATGGTGCAGGTGATTATCCCGATAACCTTTTAAGTTTTGTAGAACAAGTAGCTCAAACAACTGATTTAAAACATTTAAAATTTTCGGTTATAGCACTAGGCGATACCAGCTACGACACATATAACTTAGCAGGGCGCAATATAGAAGCACTACTGCTCGAAAAAGGCGCTATAAAAGTAGCAGAACGCTTAGAGTTAAATATATTAGACGAATCACTCCCTGAAGACACAGCACTAGCTTGGTTAGATGCTTGGGTGTCTCAAACAGGATTAAAATAAAGAGATCAAGTTAAATTCAATATAAAAGTTACCCACAATTTACTAATAATTTAATTAATAATGTGGATAAAGATTGAATAAACTGCATTTTAGAGCATGCTTATCCATGGGATAAGATCTAACTAATCCCCCTCTGTGTATAAAGTGGCTTTTTGATCAGTGCTTATTTGTGGGATGATCCGATCATATTAACACCTTTAGATCTGATCTAATTTAATGTTTTTAAACAAGATCTAAAGCTTATCAACAGAAAATCCGATCAGTAGTAGTAATAGTATTAAAAGATCTCTTTAAAAGATCCTTTATATTATTAGAGATCACTTACTTAGATCTGAGCACAGTTTAATCATTTATCTTCTGCTCATTTCTAGGTAGAATACGCTCCCTTTTGAAGTTTACCGGTTTGATTTAAGTAGGATCCCATTAATGATTTTTCATGAAAATTTTGACGTTATCGTAGTAGGTGGTGGACATGCAGGCACTGAAGCCGCATTGGCAGCTGCCCGTATGGGGATGAATACCCTGCTACTGACTCACAATATGGATACCCTTGGTCAAATGTCTTGTAACCCAGCAATTGGTGGGATAGGCAAAGGTCACTTGGTAAAAGAAATAGACGCCCTTGGTGGTGCAATGGCACAAGCTATTGATAAAGGCGGGATCCAATTTCGTACTTTAAATTCTTCAAAAGGACCGGCTGTTCGTGCAACCCGAGCACAAGCCGATCGCGCTTTGTACAAAGCGGCTATTCAAACAACGTTACAAAATCAAGAAAACTTAAAAATATTTCAGCAATCGTGTGACGATCTAATTGTTGAAAACGATCGTGTTACTGGCGTAGTAACTCAAATGGGGTTACGTTTTAGCGCACCCAGTGTAGTACTTACTGTAGGTACCTTTTTAGGTGGCCAAATACACATAGGTTTAGAAAACTACAAAGGTGGACGTGCTGGCGATCCGCCATCAATTGCTTTAGCACAGCGTCTTCGCGAACAACCATTTAGAGTAGATCGTCTAAAAACAGGGACTCCACCACGTATTGATGCCCGTACGGTTGATTTTAGCAAAATGCAAGAACAACCAGGTGATACGCCTACACCAGTGTTTTCATTTTTAGGTAAACAAAGTGATCACCCGCAACAAATACCGTGTTACATCACTTACACAAATGAAAAAACACACGATGTTATACGAAAAAATTTGCATCGTTCACCTATGTACTCGGGTGTTATAGAAGGGATTGGCCCGCGTTATTGCCCATCTATTGAAGATAAAATTGTCCGCTTTGCCGATAAAGACAAACACCAAATATTTGTAGAGCCAGAAGGTTTAACATCTTACGAGCTTTACCCTAATGGCATTTCAACAAGCCTACCATTTGATGTGCAATTGGAAATAGTGCAATCGATTACTGGTTTTGAAAATGCACATATTTGCCGACCTGGTTACGCAATTGAATACGATTACTTTGATCCACGTGATTTAAAACAATCATTAGAAACTAAATTTATTGAAGGTTTATTCTTTGCAGGCCAAATAAACGGAACTACAGGCTATGAAGAAGCCGGAGCGCAAGGCTTAATTGCTGGTATGAACGCAGCGCTTAAAGTGCAAGGTAAAGATTCGTGGACGCCACGTCGTGACGAAGCATACGTTGGTGTATTAATTGACGACTTAGCAACGCTTGGTACAAAAGAACCGTACCGTATGTTTACTAGCCGTGCAGAATACCGTTTATTATTGCGTGAAGATAATGCCGATATTCGTCTGACCGAAAAGGGCCGTGAGCTAGGTTTAGTTAATGACGAGCGCTGGCAAGCATTTAACGAAAAAATGGAAGTGATCGAGAAAGAAAAACAACGCATAAAGGACACGTGGATTCATAAAGATCATAATGCTGTTGATCAGGTAAACGCATTATTAAAAGCGCCATTAACGCGTGAGGCAAGTTTAGAAGAATTATTGCGTCGTCCTGAGATCCGTTATGATGATCTAATGGCTATTGAAGGCTTAGGATCTGAATTTACAAATAAGGCGGCTTTAGAGCAAGTTGAGATCCATACTAAATACGCAGGTTACATTGCGCGTCAGCAAGATGAGATCAACAAACAGCTTCGTCATGAAGAAACAATTTTACCAAAAGAGTTTGATTATAAAACCGTGTCTGGTTTATCAAATGAGGTGGTGGCAAAACTAGAAGAGTCTCGTCCAGACACTATTGGTCAAGCCTCGCGTATTTCTGGTATCACACCCGCGGCTATTTCGTTATTATTAGTGTATCTGAAGAAGCAAGGCTTATTACGCAAATCTGCGTAATGGTAAGGGCACCTAGTGTTACAACAACAATTAACTACATTGTTAGCGCAAACTGATATTGCGCTAACAGAAAAACAACAACAACAGCTTGTTCGTTACGTTGAGCTATTGGATAAGTGGAACAAGGCGTATAACTTAACCTCAGTACGTTTGCCTCAAGAAATGATGGTAAAACATATTATGGACAGCCTTGTTGTTGCACCTCATTTACCCGGTCATCATTATATTGATGTGGGTACAGGCCCAGGCCTTCCTGGCATTGTATTAGCCATTGCACTTCCTAATACCCAATTTGTTTTACTCGACAGTTTAGGTAAACGTGTACGCTTTTTAATGCACGTTAAGCATGAACTTGGGCTTGATAATGTGACCCCGGTGCAGTCAAGAGTTGAAGAATATCAACCAAGTGTTAAATTAGATGGCGTACTCAGTCGTGCATTTGCTTCATTACAAGATATGGTTGACTGGTGCTCGCACTTAATTGATCATTCGGGTCAATTTATTGCGCTTAAAGGCGTTTACCCTAGCGAAGAGTTAGAGTCACTACCAGCTGGCGTAAAATTTGAGAAAAAAATTGCATTAGAAGTACCTGAGTTAGATGCACAACGACATTTAATTATTCTTTCTAAAGACTAGGGATCAGAGACACAGTGGCAAAAGTCATCGCATTGGCAAATCAAAAAGGGGGTGTAGGTAAAACTACGACCGCTGTTAATCTCGCTGCGTCTATGGCCGCAACGAAGCGTAAAGTGCTGTTAATTGATCTCGACCCGCAAGGTAATGCCACTATGGGCAGTGGTGTAGATAAGTATGGCGATGTACCTACTATTTACGACCTACTTATTGAAGATAAGCCCATTGAAGACGTGATCATTAAAGAAACGTCTGGCGAATACCATATGATTGCAGCAAACGGAGACGTAACCGCTGCTGAAGTTAAGCTAATGGAATTATTTGCCCGTGAAGTACGCCTTCGTAATGCACTTGAAAAAATTCAGGACCAATACGAGTTTATATTCATAGACTGCCCGCCTTCATTAAATATGCTCACTGTTAATGCTATGGCCGCTGCCGATTCCATTTTAGTGCCAATGCAATGCGAGTATTATGCACTTGAAGGCTTAACTGCATTAATGGATACCATCACGCAGTTGGCTAAATTGGTTAACCCCGAATTAAAAATTGAAGGCATATTGCGCACTATGTACGATCCGCGTAACCGCCTAGCAAACGACGTTTCAGAACAATTAAAACAACATTTTGGTGATAAAGTGTATCGCACTGTGATCCCGCGCAATGTTCGTCTAGCCGAGGCGCCAAGTTTTGGCGCTCCTGCTATGTATTACGACAGAGCATCAAGTGGCGCAAAAGCGTATTTAGCACTTGCCGGTGAAATGCTGCGCAGAAAAGAAAAAACAGCGTCCGTTGTCGCCTAACTTTGAGGTAAAAAAATAACATGTCTGCTAAAAAACGAGGTTTAGGCCGAGGACTCGATGCACTTTTAAGTTCGTCTAAGCCTGCACCCAGCGCCAGCAAGGAACAAGACACACAAAACGTAACAGAGGTTGTTCAAAGTACAGTAAGTGCTACAGATAACCCATTACAAACATTGCCTATTGAGTTTTTGCATTCAGGCAAGTACCAACCTCGTAAAGACATGTCTGAAGAGGCACTCGAAGAACTTGCCAGTTCAATTCGATCACAAGGTATTATACAACCCATTGTAGTTCGCCCTATTGCTGATAACAGCTATGAAATTATTGCCGGTGAGCGTCGTTGGCGCGCAGCGCAAATAGCTAAGCTCGACACTGTTCCGTGTATCATTAAAGATGTACCCGATGAAGCCGCCGTTGCTATTGCCCTGATTGAAAATATTCAGCGTGAAGACCTGAACGCAATGGAAGAGGCGGTTGCACTAAATCGTTTATTAAATGAGTTTGAATTAACACATCAACAAGTGGCTGATGCGGTTGGGAAATCAAGAACTACCGTAACAAACTTATTACGTTTAAATAATTTAAACAACGATGTAAAAATTCTGTTAGAACATGGTGACATAGAAATGGGTCATGCGCGCTGTTTACTTGCACTTGAAGGTGAAGCACAGTCTGACGCTGCACGAACGGCCGTTGCAAAGGCACTTACTGTAAGAGAGACTGAAAAATTAGTGCGCGCAATTTTAGAGCCTGCACCCGCCAAGCAAGAACACCAAAAAGACCCAGATGTTAAACAGTTAGAACAACAATTAGCAGAAAACCTAGGTGCTAAAGTAGAGATAAATTACAACAAAAAAGGCAAAGGTAAATTGGTTATTTCATATACTAATTTAGACGAGCTTGACGGCATTTTGAATCGTATTAATCACGACAATACCCACCATTGATCTATTACATGTCTAAAAAGAGACATTTGTAGCAAATTTGTGTTACAAACACTCTACTCAAGTTGCAAAACTGGCAGGATACAGTATAATTTCGCCAGTTTTCACACCCTAACGATTTGAATGCCATTAAGGTTAACAAAAAGTGAATAATAAGTTAGCAAGTCCGTATAGGCTTGCCGCATTTAAATTAATTTGTCTTCAGGGTGTTGTAGCATTATTTGCTGCCGTAATTATTTTTATTGGTTTGGGAGTTGAAGCCAGTCTGTCAGCGTTAGCTGGTGGCGCAGTCGCGATACTCCCTCACTGTGTTTTTGCACTTTACGCCTTTCGATTTATGGGCGCGAGTCGTGCAGAACAAGCGTATAACGCGTTAAAACGCGGTAACGCTCTAAAGTTTATGCTGACAATCATTTTGTTTGCGCTAGTACTAAAGCATTTTCCGGTAGTTTTACTGCCCTTTTTTAGTATCTATGTACTAGCTTTATTCACTGGATTGTTTGCACCCGTTTTTTTTAAACATTAACTTTTGGGATATAACATGGCTGCAGAAGAAGTTACTCTATCTAGCCATATCCAGCACCACTTAACCAATGCTAAGATGTGCTCGACCGATGCCGGTCTAGCCTTCAATAAAGCATGTACGGACAGTGGTTTTTGGACATGGCATGTAGATACCCTCGCATGGTCAATCGGACTAGGTCTTATCTTTTTATGGATCTTCCGTAGTGCCGCTAAAAAATCAACATTGGGCGTACCAGGTAAATTTCAGTGTTTCATTGAAATGATTGTTGAGTTCGTTGGCGACAACGTACGTGACACTTTCCATGGTAAAAGCAAGCTGATAGCACCATTAGCATTAACGATATTCGTTTGGATATTTTTAATGAACTTAATGGATTTAATCCCAGTTGACTTCTTGCCTGCATTTGCTGGTTTAGTTGGTGAGCAAGCTTTTGGCATGGACTCACACGACGTATACATGAAAATTGTACCAACAACAGATATAAACTTAACAGCAGCACTAGCGCTAGGCGTGTTTATATTAATGATTGGTTACTCAATTAAAATTAAAGGTATCGGCGGTTTTATTAAAGAGCTAACACTTCACCCGTTTAGTTCAAACAATACAGCTATGCAGATTCTTTTAATCCCATTCAATCTATTACTAGAGCTTATCGCATTGGTTTCTAAGCCATTTTCACTGGCACTGCGTTTGTTCGGTAACTTATATGCAGGTGAACTAATCTTCATCCTTATAGGTGCGATTGGCTTAATGCAACTACCGTTGCACTTTGTTTGGGCTGTATTCCATATCTTAGTAATCGTATTGCAAGCATTCGTATTCATGATGCTAACAATCGTATACCTAAGTATGGCAAGTTCAGATAATCACTAATTTATAACTTTTAATTTTTACTTTTAATTACAATTGAAACTTTGGAGAAAAAAATGGAACTAGTATTAGGTCTTAAGTACATCGCAGTAGCTTTACTTATCGGCTTCGGTGCAATCGGTACAGCAATCGGTTTTGGTAACATGGGCGGTAAATTCCTTGAAGCATGTGCGCGTCAACCTGAGCTTGCACCATCGCTACAAGTTAAAATGTTTATCCTTGCTGGTCTAATCGATGCTGTAGCAATGATTGGTGTTGGTATCGCGATGGTATTGTTGTTCGTACTTTAATTTTATTTTTTGAACAGCTTACTATTTAAGGAGGAGCGGTTGTGAACTTAAACGCCACTCTTATCGGTGAATTAATTGCGTTTACGGTGTTCGTACTTTTTTGTATGAAATTCGTATGGCCACCACTAAACGGTGCAATTGAAGCTCGCCAGAAGAAAATCGAAGATGGTTTAGCTGCCTCTGATAGAGCCGAAAAAGACTTAGAACTTGCGCAACAAAAAGCTGCAGAACAGCTTAAAGATGCAAAAGCTCAAGCGGCTGATATCATTGATCAAGCTAAAAAGCGTGCCGTGCTAATTGTTGATGAAGAAACCGTTCGTGGTCAGCAAGAGCGTGAAAAAATTATTGCTCAAGGGCACTCTGAAATTGAATCAGAGCGTAACCGTGTGACAGAAGAGCTACGTAAGCAAGTAGCAACACTGGCTGTGGTTGGCGCAGAGAGAATTTTAGAGCGTGAAATCAATCAAGCCGCACATAGTGACATCGTTGAAAAACTTGTCGCTGAGCTGTAATTAGGAGGGTATGAGCATGTCTGAATTGACTACTATCGCTCGCCCATACGCTAAAGCGGCTTTTGAACTTGCCGTTGAAAAAGGCGCTATTGAAAGCTGGAATGACATGTTGTTTTTCGCTGGCCACGTTGCCAGCGACGAGCAAGCATCAGCCATTTTAGCTGGATTGCCTACTGCTTCTGCACAAGCTGAGTTATTTATTAACTTATGCGCAGAGCAGCTCAACGAACAAGGTCAGAACCTAGTGAAGGTGATGGCTGAAAATGGACGTTTGATTGCACTGCCTGAGGTTGCACAGTTATTCGCTGCGTTTAAAGCAGAGTATGACAAAGAAATCGATGTAGACGTGATTTCGGCAACCCCTCTTACTGCAGCGCAGCAAGAGTCATTGGTAGCGACACTTGAAAAACGTTTCGCACGCAAAGTTAAGCTGAATTGTAGTGAAGACGCGTCAGTAGTTGGCGGCCTTATTATTAAGGCAGGCGACACTGTAATCGACGGCTCTGTACGCGGAAAATTAAACCGCTTAGCCACAACACTACAATCGTAATTGGGAAAAAGAGCATGCAACTTAATTCCACTGAAATTTCAGAACTAATCAAACAACGTATTGAGAAGTTCGAAGTTGTAAGTGAAGCTCGTAACGAAGGTACAATTGTATCTGTTACTGACGGTATCATCCGCATCCACGGTCTAGCTGACTGTATGCAAGGTGAGATGATTGAGCTTCCTGGCAACCGTTATGCTATCGCACTAAACCTTGAGCGCGACTCAATTGGTGCAGTAGTAATGGGTCCGTACGCTGACCTTACTGAAGGCGTAAAAGTATACACAACTGGTCGTATCTTAGAAGTTCCTGTTGGTGCTGGCTTACTTGGTCGTGTTGTTAACACACTAGGTGCTCCTATCGATGGTAAAGGCGCTTTAGATAACGACGGTTTTGAACCTGTAGAAAAAATTGCACCAGGTGTAATCGAGCGTCAATCTGTAGATGAGCCAGTTCAAACTGGTTACAAATCTATTGATGCTATGATTCCAGTTGGTCGTGGTCAGCGTGAGCTTGTAATCGGTGACCGCCAAACAGGTAAAACTGCACTAGCAATCGATGCAATCATCAACCAAAAAGACACAGGCGTTAAGTGTGTGTACGTAGCGGTTGGTCAAAAAGCATCTACTATTGCTAACGTAGTACGTAAATTAGAAGAGCACGGTGCACTTGCAAATACTATCGTAGTTGTAGCATCTGCTTCTGAGTCTGCGGCACTTCAGTACTTAGCACCGTTCTCGGGTTGTACTATGGGTGAATACTTCCGTGACCGTGGTGAAAACGCATTAATCGTATATGATGATTTATCTAAGCAAGCTGTTGCTTACCGTCAAATCTCATTACTACTTAAGCGTCCACCAGGTCGTGAAGCATACCCAGGTGACGTATTCTATCTTCACTCGCGTCTTTTAGAGCGTGCATCGCGTGTAAACGCTGATTACGTTGAAAAGTTCACTAACGGTGAAGTGAAAGGACAAACTGGTTCATTGACGGCATTGCCAATCATTGAAACTCAAGGCGGCGACGTTTCTGCGTTCGTACCGACTAACGTTATCTCTATCACCGATGGTCAGATCTTCTTAGAAACTGACTTATTCAACTCAGGTATCCGTCCGGCAGTAAATGCTGGTATCTCGGTATCTCGTGTTGGTGGTGCTGCACAAACTAAAATCGTTAAGAAACTAGGTGGCGGTATCCGTCTAGCCTTAGCTCAGTACCGTGAATTAGCTGCGTTCTCGCAGTTCGCGTCTGACCTTGACGATGCTACACGTGCTCAACTTGAGCATGGTGAGCGTGTAACAGAGCTAATGAAGCAGAAACAGTACGCGCCAATGTCTGTTGCTGAAATGTCTTTGTCGTTATTTGCAGCTGAGAAAGGTTATCTTAAAGATATCGAAATCGCTAAAATCATGGATTTCGAAGCAGCTTTACTTTCTTACGCAAGTAGCACATACGCAGAGCTTGTGGCTCAAATCAATGAAACTGGTAACTACAACGCCGAGATTGAAGCGCAACTTAAAGAACTTCTAGAGAAGTTCAAGTCTACGCAAACTTGGTAATTTAGTTATTAATGGTGCGCTTTAGTTTACTAAAGCACACCTTGATTCGGAGAGAGAGTCATGGCCAGCGGAAAAGAGATTAAAAGCAAGATCGGGAGTATTAAAAATACTCAAAAGATCACTAGCGCAATGGAAATGGTTGCTGCGTCTAAAATGAAAAAGGCGCAAGAACGAGTGGCTTCAAGCCGTCCATACGCTGACAAATTACGCAAAGTGATTGGTCGTGTTGCTCAAGCAAATCTTGATTTTACTCACCCGTTCTTAGAAGAACGTGAAGTAAAACGAGTTGGTTATATTGTTATCTCTACTGACCGTGGTCTGTGTGGCGGCTTAAACTCAAACGAGTTTAAGAAAGTTGCATTAGACATAAAAGCATGGAAAGAAAAAGGTGTAGACGCAGAGTTTGCAACTTTAGGCAGCAAAGCTGCTGGTTTCTTTCAACGCTTTGGTGGTCAAGTGCTTGCTAAAAAAGCAGGCCTAGGAGATAAACCTTCAGTACAAGACGTTATTGGTCCTGTAAAAGTAATGCTTGATGCATTCTCTGAAGGTAAAATTGACCGTTTATTCCTGGTATATAACAACTTCGTTAATACCATGAAGCAAGAGCCAACAATAGATCAGTTACTCCCTTTGCCAAAAGCTGAAGAAGAAGTATCTGCCCACACATGGGACTACTTATACGAACCAAACCCAGACGCTATTTTAGAGTCTTTGTTAGTTCGCTTTGTAGAGTCTCAGGTATACCAAGGTGTGGTTGAGAACGCTGCCTCTGAACAGGCTGCCCGTATGGTTGCAATGAAAGCTGCAACTGATAACGCTGGCGACCTTATGGATGAGTTACAGCTTGTTTACAACAAGGCCCGCCAAGCGGCAATCACACAAGAAATTAGTGAGATTGTTTCTGGTTCAGCCGCAGTTTAATGCTTCAGGCAAAGATTAACGAGAGGAATAGACATGAGTTTAGGTAAGGTCGTCCAAATTATCGGTGCCGTTGTGGATATTGAATTTTCACAAGACAACGTGCCAGCCGTATATGACGCGCTAAAAGTAACAGATGGCGATTTAGCTGGTTTGACTCTAGAAGTTCAACAACAGCTAGGTGGCGGTGTGGTACGTACTATCGCACTAGGTACTACAGACGGTTTACGTCGTGGTGCAGCAGTATCAAACACAGGTGAAGCGATTCAAGTTCCAGTTGGTAAAGCAACACTTGGTCGTATCATGAACGTACTTGGTGAGCCAATCGATGAAGCTGGCCCAATCGGCGAAGAAGACCGTATGTCTATTCACCGTGCAGCGCCTTCATACGAAGAGCAATCAAGTTCAGTAGAGCTTTTAGAAACAGGTATCAAGGTAATCGACCTTGTATGTCCGTTTGCTAAAGGTGGTAAAGTTGGTTTATTCGGTGGTGCCGGTGTTGGTAAAACCGTAAACATGATGGAACTTATCCGTAACATCGCAATCGAGCACAGCGGCTACTCAGTATTCGCAGGTGTTGGTGAGCGTACTCGTGAGGGTAACGATTTCTACCATGAAATGAACGATTCAAACGTACTTGATAAAGTATCGCTTGTATACGGTCAGATGAACGAGCCTCCAGGTAACCGTTTACGCGTAGCGTTAACAGGTCTTACTATGGCTGAAAAGTTCCGTGACGAAGGTCGCGATGTACTTTTCTTCGTAGATAACATCTACCGTTACACACTTGCGGGTACAGAAGTATCTGCACTACTTGGTCGTATGCCATCAGCAGTAGGTTACCAGCCTACACTAGCTGAAGAAATGGGTGTACTTCAAGAGCGTATCGCATCTACTAAGACGGGTTCAATCACATCAATCCAAGCGGTATACGTACCTGCGGATGATTTAACGGATCCATCTCCAGCAACAACGTTTGCTCACTTAGATGCAACAGTAGTACTTTCACGTGATATCGCATCACTTGGTATTTACCCAGCGGTAGATCCACTTGATTCATCTTCACGTCAGCTTGACCCATTAGTAATTGGTCAAGAGCACTACGATACAGCGCGTGGCGTTCAAACAGTTCTTCAGCGTTACAAAGAACTTAAAGACATCATCGCAATCCTAGGTATGGACGAGCTTTCTGACGAAGATAAGCAACTTGTATCTCGTGCACGTAAAATCCAACGCTTCCTATCTCAGCCGTTCTTCGTGGCAGAGGTATTTACAGGTGCGTCAGGTAAATACGTTTCACTTAAAGACACAATTGCTGGCTTCAAAGGCATTTTAAACGGTGAGTTTGATGACCTTCCAGAGCAAGCGTTCTACATGGTTGGCTCTATCGAAGAAGCTCAAGAAAAAGCCAAAAGCATGTAATTAGGAGGGTAGTATGACAGCTATGACTGTACATCTTGACGTAGTAAGCGCAGAGCAGAACTTGTTTTCTGGTTTGGTTGAATCGATTCAAGTATCTGGTAGTGAAGGTGAGCTTGGTGTTAATGCCGGTCACGCGCCACTACTAACTGCCCTTAAACCTGGTATGGTGCGTTTAGTTAAGCAATTTGGTGAAGAAGAACTCATTTACATTGCTGGCGGTACACTAGAAGTTCAACCGAACATAGTGACCGTACTTGCAGACACAGCCGTTCGTGGTGAAGACCTAGACGAACAAGCTGCAGAGCAAGCTAAACGTGACGCTGAAGCGCAAATGGCAAAAGGTGCATCGTCAGAACTTGATTACAATCAAGCGGCAATGCAACTAGCTGAAGCGGTAGCACAACTACGTGTTATTCAGCAATTACGTAAAAAGTAAGCCTATCTGGTTTATAAAAAAGCCCACTTTATGTGGGCTTTTTTGTGCTTGTTGCTAAGGTCCGTGTTTAAATTTAAGCTTTTTTTTAGTCGTAGAAGTTATTAACTGAGCTTTTCACTTATATCCTTCACCAATCCTCGCTACAATAACGCTATTCAATTAAGTCTATTTTTCAGTCAAGATTCAGTACTAGCAAATTAGTTTACTGAGTATTTGCACAGGGCGTGACTTACGCAATCTTCTGTATAAACAGACTTGTTAACTAAAACAACGGAAAAAGGAAATTGTTTTAATGGCTCTAACAACAGTAATTCTTGCTGCGGGTAAAGGTACTCGTATGCGTTCTGCTTTGCCTAAAGTACTGCATAAAGTGGCAGGTAAACCTATGGTGCAGCACGTTATAGATAACGCAAAGGCATTGGGCGCAACCACAACTAACTTAGTTTATGGGCACGGCGGCGAACTATTACAACAACAACTTGCCGATAACGATGTAAAGTGGGTACTGCAAGCAGATCAATTAGGTACCGGCCATGCTGTTGCACAAGCAAATCCTCATATTAACGATGACGATACCGTATTGGTTTTATACGGTGACGTTCCTTTAACAAAACAATCAACACTTGAGCGCTTATTGGCTGTAACACCTAAAAATGGGCTAGCGGTATTAACCGTTAACTTGGTTAATCCAAGTGGCTACGGTCGTATGCTGCGTGAAAATGGCAAGCTTGTTGGTATTGTTGAGCAAAAAGATGCAAGCGCAGAGCAGTTACTTATTAACGAAGTAAACACCGGTATTATGGCGGTTAACGGCAAACTGTTAAAAACCTGGTTGGGCAACTTATCTAACAATAATGCCCAAGGTGAATACTACCTAACAGATATAGTGGCTATGGCGCACAGTGAAGGTGTAGAAATTACATCGGCACAGCCAGATCATGCAATGGAAGTTGAAGGCGCAAACAACCGCGTACAACTTGCAGGCCTTGAGCGAGCTTTTCAAGCGTGGCAAGCAGAAGAGTTAATGTTAAATGGTGCCACCCTAGCTGACCCAGCTCGTATTGATGTTCGTGGCGACGTTAAAACAGGCGAAGACGTATTAATTGATATAAACGTTATTTTTGAAGGTAATGTAACTCTTGGCAATAACGTACACATTGGCCCTAATTGCGTCCTTAAAAACTGTACCATTGGCGATAACGTGGTAATAAAAGCGAATACATTAATTGAAGACGCATCAGTTGCAGCTAAATGTACACTTGGCCCTTATGCACGCCTTCGCCCAGGTGCGGTTATGGAAGAAGACTCTCACATTGGTAACTTTGTTGAGATGAAAAAAACCCGTTTAGGCAAAGGCTCTAAAGCTAATCACTTAAGTTACTTAGGCGATGCTGAAATTGGTGAAAAAGTAAATATTGGCGCAGGTACAATTACCTGTAACTACGATGGGGTGAATAAAGCAAAAACCATTATTGGCGATAATGCTTTTATTGGCTCAAATTCATCACTTGTTGCCCCTGTAAATATTGGTGCAACAGCAACTGTAGGAGCGGGCTCTGTGATCACTAGCACCGTTGAAGACGAGCAGCTGGCAATAGCACGTTCAAAGCAACGTAACTTAACCGGTTGGAAACGCCCAGTTAAAAAATAATAATGAAAGGCTACTTAGGTAGCCTTTTTTATTGCAGCTTAAGTTTAAATTGCCCTTTATAACGCCTTGAAAGGTTGAGCACTTTACCTGTAGTTAGTTTTATTTCGCTGTCTCCACTGGGTAGTGGTGTAATACATTCTACTTTATCGAGCTTTACGCCATGGCTTCGGTGAATCCTACAAAAGCCAAGCCCCTCTAGTTGCTTGCTTAATTCAGTGAGCGTCACTCTTAAAGGGTAAATGGACGTGCCAATGTGTAAGTTTACATAATTGCCTGAAGATTCAAGCCAATCCACATCGTCAATTTTTATAATAAATTCTTTACCCCGCTTTTTAACTAATAAGCGATTAATAGTATCAGTATTGTGTTGCTCACTTTCATCAATAGACGAAGCCTCCCCTAGTAGCTGTTTAACAATATACTGATAAACTTTAATAAGGGTGATAAAGAATAAAAAACTTATCGCATCTTTTTGGTATTCATATAAAAATTCAAACCAGCTGAGCCCAAAGTTGTAGTGAAGATTATTTAACAAATAAACGAGCTTACGCCCTCCAACCATTACACTAATATGTAACGCGCTGAAAATAACAGACGACACAAAGTAAATACACAGTGAAAGAGCAATATTGTTCCAGTCAAAAGGCACCTTTCTTAACAGCCACACTACAGCCGGAAATATAAGTAATGTGCTAAACGCACTTGAATACTCCCATACAAACGGCTCCCATAATAAAAAAGGCAGTCTCCCGTCTCTTTGTGCTTCCATTATTTGAGTTGTCGCATTAACCGTATTGTTAATTACAACGTAGCTAAACAGAAGTAACGCAGCATAAAAAGTTTGAAAACGTTGAAAGTGTTGAAGGTTCATTATGTGTGCTTTTATATTTATAGGCGACAGCTATCCCTGTAAACCACCTTTTATCACTATTGCTTGTAATATAAGCACTTATGCATGGTTTTTGCGAGTTATTTTAGGTTAACTACCCGTAACATAAACACATTGGTTAATGTATGAGTACTCAATTAAACGTATTACTACCTATGCACACTCGCCATTACTTTATTGATTGGTTGAGAGTAATTGCATTTGCGACTCTCATTTTTTATCACATAGGTATGCTGTACAGCCCAAATTGGGGATTTCATTTTAAAAGTAATTATACGTTTGAGCTCGTAGAGTCTTTTATGTTGATGTTTTCTCCTTGGAGAATGTTACTAATTTGGTTTATATCAGGGGTGGCACTTCGTTTTATGCTTGATAAAGTAAGTGGCTATAAACTACGTGCCTTATTTGTTTTAAAGCGTTCTATTTTTATATTACTGCCCCTGCTGGTGGGGTTATGGTTAATTGTACCTTTACAACTTTATGCCGAAATGCATCAACAAGGCGTTATAGATATAACGTACTGGCAGTTTTATTTAGCGTTTTTAGATACCAGTAATAGCATGTTTGTTAATTACCAGTCTGGCGTATGGCCGCATGTTGATGTAAATCATTTATGGTATTTACGTTCTTTATGGCAGTTTATGCTTATTGTTTTTATATACTCATTAGTAGCAAAGCTTTCTATTTTTTCTTTTTTATTAACCACGGTTAAAGTAAACCTATCATTTTCTATGCTCACAGGCCTATTAGTAATAGCCATGTTGCTTGCTAATAATTATTTAAAAGGTGATGCAATACGCGAAGTAAGCGGCTTTATACTTTTATTTACAGGATACCTGTTAGCCAAGAATACTTATTTTTGGGCAAGTTTAAATCAATATCGTTGGGTATTGTGTACAAGCTTTATCCTATTGTATGTGTGCATTGTTTTGGCGTATCTGAGTGTATTAGATTTACCAAATTATGTTTGGGTCACTATATATAATACTCAAAGAGTTGTTGGAGTGTTCGCCATGCTCACCTTAGCGCAGCGCTTTTTAAACTTTAAAGCACCTTACCTAAATACACTAAATAGCGTGGTGTTTCCCTTTTACGTATTACATCAAAGTGCATTAATTATTTTATGTTTTATGCTGCGGCCTTTTAATTTTGGCCCCGTGGTTGAGTTATTTTTAATTACAGTGGGTACTTGGGGGGCGTGCGCAGCTATTACATTAGTGGTAATGCGCTTTGATGCTCTGAGGCCCTTTTTGGGTATTAAAATTAAAAACAGCTATTCACCAAAGCTAAAAAAGGCCGGTTATATTTTGGGTATGTTGCTTATTTTACCGTTAGCCTATCAGCTGGTTTTTTAAGGTAAAAAAGCTTTATTAAAAGTGCCACAACTTTGTAATACCTCTGTGTTGATATTTACGTAATACCACACTAAGAGAAATTACAATGTTAAAAAAATCTATAATAACGCTTTCACTTTTATCTATACTGACCGGTTGCTCATTAGATGGCGATGATGGTCAAAGTGGCGCACAGGGTTTACAAGGTGTACAAGGAACTGCAGGTGAGAATGGAATTAACGGCACCAACGCTAACTCAGCTTTAACCATGAGTTTAGTAGGTAGAGCAGTACTCAATGCACAAAGCCCAGAAGGTGCAGCCGAAATAGTCGCTTATCAAGCATCAAAAAAATGGATTTACGCTATTAATAGCTCGGGCAATACAGCGGTTGTAAATATTATTCCTGCCGACACCTTCGATACAGCTGCTTTAGCGCAGGATAACGAAGGCATTGTAAATACAACTAACTTAAGTACGGCAATTACACTTACCTTAAACGACAATACCCCCGGTGACGCAAACAGCATAGCAATAGACGAAAATAACCAATTACTTGCTGTAGCCATGGCCGCAAAAAACGTTGGTGAAATGGGCCAAGTTGCCTTTTACGATATAAGCGGCGATACACCAATCTTTATAAAAAATGTAACCGCTGGTTTTTTACCCGATATGGTTACTTTTAGCCATGATGGAGCAAAAGTGGTTGTTGCCAACGAAGGGGAACCTAACGGCGACTATAGTATTGATCCACAGGGTTCTATCAGCATTATCAATGTTAATGATGGTGTAATTGCCGACAATGCTACCAATATTGATTTTACAGCATACAACGATAAGCAATCTGAACTTGAAGCACTCGGACTGGTATTTGCTAATCCAGCAGGGCGCACCATAAATGGTAATTTAATCAATACCACCGTAGCTATGGACTTAGAGCCAGAATACGTCAGTATTTCTAAAGATAACAAATATGCCTACGTATCGATTCAAGAAAATAACGCACTAGCCATCGTTAATTTAGAAGATAACTCTCTTGAGTTAAAAGGGTTAGGGTTTAAAGACTGGTCTAGCTTGCAAATAGACGCATCAGATAAAGACGGCGGTGTTAATTTTAAATCATACCCTGGCTTATATGGCATGTATCAGCCAGACACAATTTCAAGCTTTAGCTGGAAAGGCGCAAACTTTATAGTGTCGGCTAATGAAGGTGATGCACGCGAATACTTTTTTGATACAACCAATGAGGCAGATTGCATAGCTAAAGGCGGCGTAGATTTCGATGACGACGATGGTTGTCTTGCTTACATAGATGAAAGCCGCGTCGAAGACCTAACGCTTGCTGCTAATTTTGATTACTTAAATAACGACGATAACGACATCGGCCGTTTAAAAGTGACAACGGTTAAAGGTGATACTAATAACGATGGCCAATACGAATCGCTTTATGCCTATGGCGCACGTTCGTTTACTATTTGGGACAGTAATGGGCTGGTGGTGTTTGACTCAGGCGACGACATAGGCCGTATAACTGCATCTGTACATGGCGAAGCCTTCAATAATAATGAAGATGAAAATAAAGGCGATACACGCTCAGACGATAAAGGCGCAGAACCTGAAGCGCTCACCATAGGTACAATTGGTGAACGCACCTTTGCATTTATTGGACTCGAGCGTATGGGCGGGATTATGGTTTACGATATTACTAACCCATATGATGTGCAATTTGAAGACTACTTTTATAACCGAGGTGTAATAGAAGAAGCAGCTATAACCGGCGATCTTGCACCAGAAGGGATGATGTTTGTGCCGGCTGAACAAAGTGCCACTAATAAACCACTCCTCATAATAGGTAATGAAATATCTGGTTCTATTGCAGTATGGGAAATTTCAGCTAATTAACCATGCTATTTAAAAGCGGAAAATAAAAAGTTTTGTTTTCCGCTTTTATATTCATAGATCATTAGCATTTTTAAAGTGATTAAAAATGCATATTTTTTAAACTAAAAGCGCTCTCCACCCCTTTATTTGTATACCTTTCGTACTAAAAGTGTTTTTATTCAAAAAAGCGTGAATTAAACATTGACCCCCACTCGAATATCCCTATAATGCGACCCCACTGAGACGGCAGGCGCCAACGCATAGCGAGGCAAGAGTTAATCAGAGAGTTAAGTAAAACTTCACTTTTAAAGCTTCTAAAAAGAAATTTAAAAACAAAGTATTGACTCGAAAAATAAAGGATGTAATATACGCATCCCTAGCGACAACGTCGCAACGTTCTTTAACAATATAAAGCAATCATCTGTGTGGGCACTCGTACAGATTGAGTTCTAACAGCCAAGCTACTTAGGTAGTGAGGCAAACAAATTAGAGTCTCAATTGAAACTGAGTGACCAACAGAATAATTACTTAGGTAGTTATTCAGCACAGTCAATTCAATATCGAAAGATATTAAATAAATTCAGAATTCATTGAGCTGTCGAAAGACATAAAACTTTTTAATTGAAGAGTTTGATCATGGCTCAGATTGAACGCTGGCGGCAGGCCTAACACATGCAAGTCGAGCGGTAACAGAGAGTAGCTTGCTACTTTGCTGACGAGCGGCGGACGGGTGAGTAATGCTTGGGAACATGCCTTGAGGTGGGGGACAACAGTTGGAAACGACTGCTAATACCGCATAATGTCTACGGACCAAAGGGGGCTTCGGCTCTCGCCTTTAGATTGGCCCAAGTGGGATTAGCTAGTTGGTGAGGTAATGGCTCACCAAGGCAACGATCCCTAGCTGGTTTGAGAGGATGATCAGCCACACTGGAACTGAGACACGGTCCAGACTCCTACGGGAGGCAGCAGTGGGGAATATTGCACAATGGGCGCAAGCCTGATGCAGCCATGCCGCGTGTGTGAAGAAGGCCTTCGGGTTGTAAAGCACTTTCAGTCAGGAGGAAAGGGTGTGAGTTAATACCTCACATCTGTGACGTTACTGACAGAAGAAGC
>NZ_LOFI01000010.1:0-53924 GCF_001469195.1 Pseudoalteromonas sp. 10-33
GCAGGTACGAAAGTAGGTCATAGTGATCCGGTGGTTCTGAATGGAAGGGCCATCGCTCAACGGATAAAAGGTACTCCGGGGATAACAGGCTGATACCGCCCAAGAGTTCATATCGACGGCGGTGTTTGGCACCTCGATGTCGGCTCATCACATCCTGGGGCTGAAGTCGGTCCCAAGGGTATGGCTGTTCGCCATTTAAAGTGGTACGCGAGCTGGGTTTAGAACGTCGTGAGACAGTTCGGTCCCTATCTGCCGTGGGCGTTTGAGAATTGAGAGGGGTTGCTCCTAGTACGAGAGGACCGGAGTGAACGAACCGCTGGTGTTCGGGTTGTCATGCCAATGGCATTGCCCGGTAGCTACGTTCGGAACTGATAAGCGCTGAAAGCATCTAAGCGCGAAGCAGGCCTCGAGATGAGTTCTCACTAGACTTTTAAAGTCTCTGAAGGGCCGTTGAAGACTACAACGTTGATAGGCAAGATGTGGAAGTGGTGTGAGCCATTAAGCTAACTTGTACTAATTACCCGTGAGGCTTAACCATACAACGCCAAACGCGTTTTGTGTGATAGTTTAAGACAGAAGTTAATGACTAAAGTAGATTACTGACAGACTTAAAAAATATTATCAGATATTTTCCAAATTTATGAGGTGACTCTTAGCGCGTAGCGTTAACATTGAGGCACCTTGCGCAAAGGAAAAAGAAGCACTACGTGCTTGTCATAAATCCTTTGCACCTAATTTGCTTGGTGACAATAGCGTTTTGGACCCACCTGATCCCATGCCGAACTCAGTAGTGAAACGAAACAGCGCCGATGATAGTGTAGCATTTGCTATGTGAAAGTAGGACATTACCAGGCTTCAAATAAGCGAAACCCGTTACAGCAATGTGACGGGTTTTTTGCTTTCTAGGGTTTAGTAAATAGCCAAGACCTCATGTCGAACTCAATAGTCAAACAAAACAGCTCGAAGACGAGCCCAGGCCAACGATAGTGAAGCATTCGCTATGTGACTCTCCACGGCTGTTGGCACCACGACATTACCGGGCTTCAAATACAAGAAAGCTCGATTCGAAAGAGTCGGGCTTTTTGCTGTCTGGGGTTTGGTAAATAGCCAAGAGGCCATGCCGAACTGAATGTAGCCGCTCTCGTACATCCTGTACTTCACCGTATTTGTATTCCGATACACTAAATTAAACAGCGTAAGGTGAGTCCCCGCAAGGCAGTACTAAAACAATGATGGTGTCCCATTTCATTGTTATTTTTAAAGCCTTAATTATTTTTTTAGGGGGACTATCTCATGTAATTACTTAAGGAGCGTGATAATATAAAAATACTAGCGATTTGATAAAGCGTAGTGGTTAATACTTGCTATAAAAGTAAGTTATTACTAGTTTTGTTTTACTTTGCTTGTTAATAAGCTTTATGGGCTTTATGCTCTCCTTTCGTTAACGCTTTCACTCATTCAGGGTCTTCTATGTCTTTCTCCTTACTTATTGATGACTCATCTTCTTTAATAGAGTTTACTCGTATTTATCTTGCTCTGTTTTATACCTTTGTAGCTGTTTTTTATACATTTAGAATTATTTATATGACACGTACTTCCAAAGAAAGCATTGTTTTTTCTGGGGTTAAGTATTGTGCAAGTTGGTGGAATCACACCGCGTTTAAGTTTTTTAGAGCGTTAATATGGTTTATTTGTGTATTGCGGGTGTTTATACCATCGCTTGATAATTACCTAGGTGTTTTTACTGGTCTGAATGGTTGGCCTGGCGTTATGTTTGGTAATGCGCTGCTCACAGCTGGGTTTGCTTTGTCAATGATAGTTCATTTTAATATGGCCTCACTATGGCGCTCTGGAGTTGATCCAAACGGTCCACGGATATTAAAAACAAAAGGGCTCTATCAGTTTTCTAGAAACCCTATGTATTTGGGTGTTATAGCAGCTCAAGTAGGGTTTTTCTTAGCATTACCGAGTATATTTAGTTTGGTATGTTTAATCGTTGGAGTTGTAGCTATTCACAGGCAAACATTGGTAGAAGAAAAGCATTTATCCGAGAGCTTTACTGCTGAGTATAAGCAATATTCGCAGCTTGTACCCCGCTGGTTTTAGAGAGTGGTTATTTATCGATAAAATATTTAACAAATTCTTGTTTAGATACAGGCTTTGAAAAAAAGTATCCTTGGATGTAGTCACAATTTAACTGTTTCAGTAACCAATATTGTTTTTGATCTTCTACGCCTTCAGCAACGACTTCTACATTTAAGTTATGAGCCATTGTAATAATAGCTTTTACCAGAGCAATGCTGTTTTCATTTGTTTCTATGTCTTGTATAAACGAGCGATCAATTTTTAGTATGTCGATATCTAGCCGTTGTAAATAAGCCAGTGATGAATACCCTACACCAAAGTCATCAATAGCAACATCTATCTGAAATTCACTTAGGTGCTTTAACTGTCTTTTAAACTCTGCGTCAGTACCCATTAAAGTATTCTCTGTCACTTCAATTAAAATTGAGTGTGCGGGTAAGTTATATTGCTTACTATCCTGTATCCATTGATCAACCCATTCACCTGAACGATCAATTTCAAGTGGTGAGGTATTGATGCTTACTTGGATCAGCTTATTTGAAAGTGTATTAAATAAAATACAGTCTTGTATTGCTTGAAACTTAACCCATTTACCAATATCAGTTATTAATCCATTTTTTTCTGCTATGGGTATAAACTCATTAGGCCCGATTAATCCTCGTTTTGGATGATTCCAACGTATCAATGCTTCGGCTTTTACTACAGTTTTTCCATCTACTGAAAATATAGGTTGGTAGTACAATTCAAATTGATTTTCTTTAAGGGCATCCGCTATTTCTTCTATTAGTTTTCGCTTTTCAATCGCTTTATCTTCAATTGTGTAAGAGAAAAATTCGTATCTATTTCGGCCTTTCTTTTTAGACAAATACATTGCTTGGTCAGCACGTTTTACTAGCTTTTCTACTGTATTACCATGCTCAGGATAGAGAGTAACCCCAATACTTGCGGTAACACATACCGTTTCTTCTTTTAATTGTATTGGTTTCAATAATGCTTGCTTAATTTTATTAGCAACTTTAGCAGCCGATGTCAGGTTATCAACGCTCTTTAAAATTAATGTAAATTCGTCCCCACCTAATCTTGCAATTATATCTTCATTTTTAATACATTCTTTGAGTCTATTGGCCACATGATGTAAGAGTAAATCGCCATAGTCATGGCCTAGGCTATCGTTAATTTCTTTAAAACCATCAAGGTCTAAAAATATCAATGCAAAGCTCGTATTATCCATTTTGATAAGAGTTTGTATTTCTTCGTAGAAAAAACGACGATTAGGCAAGTCGGTTAAGCCATCCTGATATGCGTAGCGGTGAAGCTCGCTGTTAGCATTTTCAAGCTCTTGCGTACGCGCTTTAACCTGATTTTCAAGGGCGTGTTCGCGTTGTTCTATCGTATAGAGCATATCGTTAAAACAAACGGTTAATTCGCCAACCTCATCATTAGAAAGCTGCTCAGCGCGTAAGCTATAGTCATTTGATTTGGTGATATTGTTAGCTGTTTGAGCTAAATATAAAATGGGGCTTAGAAATCGCCGTCTTAATAACAATGAAATAGTTAGACTTACAGCAAAGGATAGTAGTGTAAGACCAATGATAAACTTTACATAAAACGCTATGCGATTATTTATATAGCTATTGTTGGCATAAATTATTAATTCACCAACATTGTTACCATCTAAAGTAAGTTGTTTTTTCACCTCAACAGCATGCTCAATATTATCAGAAAACATGTGCGAATTTGTTGTTGCTACAATTTCTCCCGTTCTATTGGTAACAATAGCAGACATAACATAGGTACGAGTAAGAATAGGCTTTATTAGCTCTTGAATTGCTTCTAAATCTTCAAATATAAGTGCGGTGGTTATATTGGGCGACATCATGTTTGATAAAGAATTCAGACTTTCTATTTGTTCGTCTTTGGCACTGCTTAATTCGTATGTACCAAATGCTACTGTCACAATACTACTTGAAATAAACGCTACGCTCATAAGTATAAAAAGTAGCTTCTTACTAATAGTGTCTAAGGTGAACAGACTTTTCATTTTAACTATCCACAACACGGGCAAGGCGCAATACTTTAGAGCTTATTGTTAAGCCACTTGATTTAAGATTTTTAGGTGATATTTCGAAGCGGACCTTACCGCTTGAGAGAAAAAACCTTATGTGCCCATTATTTTCTATGAACCCGTCACTTTCTCCCACTAATAAAATATTTTGAAAAGTTAAACTAGGTGTTTTTATCCAGTCTTGGTATGTTTTTGATGTAATAAATACTATGTCACACTGTTTCAGTGAGCTGTTGTTAAGTTTAATGTGTTTATTTATTAAAGGGCGCTTTTTAATACTGCGCTTGGTGAGTGCACTATCAGCAATATCAATAAATGCCTTATCTGGGCTACACATTGTAAAGTTACCATTGGCGTAGGTTGGTGTTTCCCAATTCGCAAAGCGAGCAAAGTTATATAAAAAGCCTGCTTTGAGCATATATTCTTTTTCTGTAGCAGCACTAATAGCACTAAAAAATAGTGCTATTACAATAATTAGGCTGCTAAATAAAAGTCTCAATTTCAACATTATATTTTCTTAAAAACGAGCTTTAATTGATAACGTAAAACATTCATCGATATAGTTTGGTAATGTGTAGGTTTCACGAGTGTTATCATATTCTATGTGAGAGCCTGCAAATAAGTTTTTGCCTGAGACCGCGGTTGACCACGTTTGGTTAATTTGATAATTCCACGTTATGTCCATTGTCGTGTAACGATCAGTGTTATAAGCGTCTGAGTTTTCAACTCTAAGCGTTGCAAAAATATTATGATCGCTAAAAAACGTATAATTCACTTTGCTAAATATTTGTCTGTTGGTTGAGTCAAAACCTATAGTCGGATTGACTCCCTCCGGTAAATCGTAAGCAATTTTTGTGTAGCTATACCCTAGTTCTGTACTTAGGTTATTAAAAGGTTGCCAAGTGGCGACTATATCAACCCCGTTAGTCGTTGTTTCACCCTCTGAGACAATATCAAGGTCAACACGGGTTTGAGTAAGCGCAAATGCGGCTTGTTCAAATTGACCGAGTTGAAAAAAACGTATCGCGGGCAAAAACTGATTAGGATCGGTGTTAAATCTAATTGCAGCTATATTATCGGCATCGGTATGAAATGCAGAAAAGTCCACAGAGGTGTTTTCACTTTCAAAACGGTAGCCCAACTCGTATGAAACATAGTTTTCTGATTCAACGTTGTCGTTGCCATTGAGGAAAGTTGCAATCGCATATTCATCAATAGCTCTAATCCCAGTACTTCCTCCGAGCGCCTCTTCTACAACCGTGCCATTCACTTTATAGTCATCATTAAACTCTATAAGGGTTGGTGTACGAACACTTCTAGATATGGCTCCCCAAATTAGGTGATTTTCTTGTGGCTTATAAATAACCCTAGCTGATGGTTGGTTTTCCCAACCAGTTAAATCATTGTGGTCGAGCCTAGTGCCAATAATAAGGTCTAGAGAGTTAGGTATTACATTGTATTGAGCCTGAATTAACCCGCCATACTGTTGAAGGTTGCTAAGGTTTTTATCACTGTCTAAAAATAGGCTCTCGTCAAAAGAGATATTGTTATACCTATAATTTAGCCCCCAATCTAGCTGCAAAGAGTCATATAAAAAGTTCATTTGGTAGTCTATGTCTATTGATTCAAAATTTTCTTTTATATAGGTCTGATTACCACTTTGCTTCAACCACGACACTTGCAACATTTGATTGGCATCTGGTGATATTCTATTTTCAAGGCGCGCCATAACGCGCGAATCTGTGCGTGATAAGTCATCCGAAAATAAAACATTTTTATTAGTTGCGTCAATGACTCCACGAAAGTTTTGGCCTAGGTTTGAGTGAGTAACGTCGCCTTGAACTAATGCCGACCATTCATCGCTAGGTGTAAAGTCAGTACGAAAACCAAAAGAATGTTGTTTTGCTGTGTCGGTAGGCTCTAACGAAATTCCTTTTTTTGATTCATTGGCATTTTTTACATGGCCATAAATACGATAGCTTCCTTTATTAGCTAAATCGTTGCCATAACGCACATTGGTATCAATATTTATTTGATTACCCGTAGTCGCATCGACATAAGCACCACGGGTATCAATACTGTTTTTAGTAATGATGTTGATAACACCATTATTTGCATTTGTGCCCCACAACAAGCCGCCTTGACCGCGAATAACTTCTATTCGTTCAATATCATAAAGTGGGACGTTAAGTGTTTCCCAGTAGACAGCAGCAAATTTAGGTGTATATAAGCTTTGCCCATCAACCATAACTAAAAGCTTACTTGAAAATCGAGACGCAACACCGCGCGAAGAAATTGCCCATTGGTTATTATCAAGTTGCCTAACTATAAGACCTGGCACCATTTTTAGCGCTTCAGGTACTGAGTTTGCACCCGACTTATATATTTGTTCTTTGCTTAATACATAGAGTGACGAGGCGGTATTAAATGCAGACTGTGCTCGCTTCATTGCAGACGTTACTTGCACATCCATTTCCATCAATGCGCTAAGGTCTAGATCTGCGTCTTCAAAAGGGTCTGCAATTACAAGCGGCGATAATAATAAAAATGGCCATAGTGATTGATACGAGAATTTCACTAAGGATCTCCTACCTAGTCAAAGATTATATAAGCGAGGTTGCTTTTTAAAACATTACATTAACATCGTAAAAGCTTTAAACATAGAAAATACGTTATCGTCATTAATAAAAATCTAGACTACTTTTATTAGTATATCATTAGCTCATATAGCAATTTTGATTAAAATAACATCGTTATTAAGTGTAAGTTTAAATGATTAATCATATATATTATCTTAAAGCAAAAGTATTAAGTCCATGTTTGATTGCTTTTTTTGCAACCTAAATCAGGTTGTTTCGCATACAAAATGCTTTGATAAATTAAAATGATGGTGATCCCTAATGGTGGCGTAATTAAATTTATTCTCAATAAGGCCTATCAATACTGGTTCAGGGTTAAAAAATAAATTAACCTTGCTGCATTTAATTATTACCAGAATATTTTATGAGTTTTATTTTTTCTGTACTGCTAGCTAGTCTTCCTGTTTTACCTGAGCCCGTTGCAAACAATGCCGTAGCTAAGGTTACAGTACAAAACCAAAGCTACTTTTTAAGTTTTATGGGGCTGGGTAAAAACAAACAACATACCGATGTACACAACAAGGTGTTTTCACTTAAATTAGGTGAGGGCGCATGGCAGCAGCAAGCGAATGTGCCTTCAAGTTTGCCACTAAAAGGGCGTTTAGCAAGTACTGCAGTGGGCTTAGGTGAATACGCCTATGTATTTGGTGGTTATACGGTAGATAGCGACCATACTGAAATTTCAAGTCCCGATGTGTACCGTTTTGATATAAAAAGCAATACATACAAACACCTTGCAAGTATGCCAGTACCGGTAGATGACAGTGTAGCGCTGAGCTACAAAGAGCGCTACATTTACCTTATTAGCGGCTGGCATAACGATGGCAACGTAAATTTAGTACAGGTATACGATACCCAAACTAACACATGGCAACAGGCATCACCTTTTTTAGGCGAGCCAGTATTTGGCCAGGCTGCTGCTATTAGTGGTAACACTATTGTTATATGCGATGGCGTTAAAACCCAAGCAAACCCAGATTCACGCCGCTCTTTTGCAGGTGTTGCGCAGTGTTTAAAAGGCACAATAGATGATAACAATGTGCAAAAAATAGATTGGCGCACGTTACCTCATCCTACAGGTGAGTCGCATTACCGTATGGCTGCTACAAGTTACAATGGCAACATTTACATGATGGCTGGTTCTAACAACCCCTATAACTATAACGGCATTGGTTATGATAAAAAGCCAGCACCGGCAAGTAAACACGTGTGGCGTTTTAATATTGAGCAAAATTCATGGCAAGTTCTATCGCCTTTAGCCGGAGGCACCATGGATCACCGCGGGCTACTTGAGCACAACGGGGCTTTATATCGTGTTGGAGGTATGAACAACCAACAACAAGTAATAAGCGATGTAACAGGTTATGAGGTAGCAAAGTGAATACGCTTTATATTACAGGCGCAGGGGTAAGCGCTGCTAGTGGTATACCTACTTTTAGGGGCGAAGATGGCTTTTGGACGATAGGCAGTAAAAACTATACGCCCATGGAAATGGCCACGCGTGCTATGTATCAAAACAATCCGCGCGAGTTTTTAGCCTGGTATTACAACCGCTTTGCAACGTATCGTAACCATGGCCCTAACGACGTACACCACTGGCTTAGCGATAAAAACTTAATAACCCAAAATATAGATGGGCTTGATGGCAAAGCGGGCAACAAAAATTACATAGCTATACACGGCAGGCTCGATCAAATGACGTTATTTCATGAACAAGTCGAAGCAGTTAAACCGCTAATGACCCCATGGGATAGCGTAGACGAAAGCCGCCTGCATGACTCTCTTTTTGAGCTATTTAATATTCAAAACCAAACGCCTGAGTTAAACCATTCATTTAAGCCCTTTGTTTTATTATTTGATGAATACTACTCCGAGCTTTACAGAATATCCGAAGCACAGCAGCGTATGCTCAATGCCGATAAAATGGTATTTATGGGTACCTCATTTAGTGTCAATATCACTCAAATGGCAATTGAAATAGCTCGAACTTACGACATACCTATTGAGGTGGTAGATCCTAATCCCGCGCATGCTTTACACCCAAATGTAAGCTATAAAAAAATGACTGCACTTGAGTATATCCAGCATTGCTAATTTATTTATGTAATTTAAAACTTACAAATAAATACATAAAAATATGCGTTTTGTTAACCCCAGTGATACATGTTGTTTTATAATGAAACTGTAAACCGAAATCGTTTAAAATAACATGACCTAAGAGAGTTACATGAGTGATTTAACTGCAATAGCCAATTTATCAATATTATTAGTAGAGCCGTCAGAGGTTCAGCAAAAACTGATAATTAAATCACTAACTCAATGTGGTGTAACGCAAGTAGAAACTGCAAGTAATCAAGCGCAAACGTTAGCATTGCTAGAAAAGTATCACCCAGATTTAGTTATTAGTAGCATGTACCTAGCCGATGGTACTGCAGACTCTTTGTTACAAAGCATTCGTTCGAACCCGCGCACAGAAAGCCAAGCGTTTATGTTGATCTCGAGCGAACGCAATAAAAAATACCTTGAGCAATTAAGGCAGTCGGGTGTATTAGCCATTTTACCTAAACCATTCAGTGCAGATGCAATTACACGCGCATTAAAAGCGACGCTCGACATAATTACAGAAGAAGAGGTCGAACTAGAGCACTTTGATGTCACACTTTTACGTGTACTTGTTGTTGATGATAGTCGTTTTGCGCGCAAGCATATTATTCGTGTGCTTGCTGGTATGGGAATTCCAGCCCCGGTTGAAGCAGAAGATGGCAAACAAGCAATTGAAAAACTTAACGAACAGTCATTCGACTTGATTGTTACCGATTACAACATGCCAGAAATGGATGGTCGCGAGTTAACCGAAACAGTGCGTGGCTCAAATGCTTACTCGCATATTCCTATTTTAATGGTGAGCTCAGAGGCAAACGACACCCACCTAGCCAATATTGCGCAAGCGGGCGTTGATGCCATTTGCGATAAACCGTTTGAACCCGCCACAGTGCGAGATTTGCTTTTCAAAATAATGTCGTGATAGACATTTTTTCATCACATGTATTTGAACGTGTGCAAAAGTAACAGCACTCGTTTTAAATACTTTTACATTTGGCCTAATCTGTATACAAGCAGCGCTGTTTTAGCGGTGTTTTTATTAAGCGAGGTTAAATCGGCGGTTTCGTTTTTAGTGTGCGCGCCACTGCCCATTAGGCCTAGGCCATCAAGCGCCATATCAACATGGTTTGCAGCAAACGAAATATCAGCCGCGCCGGCATTACGAGGGTTTGCGGCCACCACTTTGTTATAACCTAAGTCTTGGCTTGCTTGGCTATACAGTGCAAGCAGCTTTTTATTGCCCTCGGTGAGCCCCATTGGTGGGTAGCCGTCTTCAAAAATAAGCTCGGCTTGGCTGCCATTTAAGCTTTTAGCCACTATTTGCTGCATCACTTTTTTAGCGCCTTCTACCTGCTTTGGCGAAAGCGCTCGTAAATCACCCTCCACATGCACGGTTTGCGCAATTACGTTACTTTTACCAAACGCTGTGGCTGACGAGTTAGCACTGTCGTAATCGGCATTTGTACCGCCTACAATAAGCCCCGGGTTAAAGGTTAAATTAGGTTGCGTGGCAAGTTGCTCTCTAAAGTCATTTAAAATACGCGAGGCCTCGTAAATAGCGCCATAGCCCACGCTTTCACTAAATATTTGCGATGAATGTGCAGCATTGGCCGTTACATTTAATGTCCACCCGGTATAACCACGGCGCGCTGCCATCGCGGTTTTAATATTGTTATCGCCATTTTCATAGCCAAGCGCTACATCTGCCCATATTGCGCCATCAACAATGGCCTGTTTAGATAAGCTAAGTGGGCGACCGCTGCTTTCCTCATCGCCGGTAAGCAGTACTTTTACGCTCACGTTTTCTAGTAAATTAAGGGCTTGTAAGCTTTTAAGGGCGGTAATTATAATGGTATTGCCGCCTTTCATATCGGCTACACCCGGGCCGCTCGCTGTGTGTTCATCAATTTGTTTATAGGTAGTAAAGTTATCGTGTTTGGCAAACACAGTATCAAGGTGGCCGATCATCAGTATTTTTATTGCATTGGGGTTTTTACTCTCATGCGTAGCGAGTACATGACCTGCACGGTTAAACGTGCTGCCATCTAACCACTCAACCTTAAAGCCAATCGCTTTTAGTTGCTCACTTGCAAGCGCGCCTACTTTTTTTACACCTTCAATATTAAGTGAGCCGCTATTAATGTTTACCGCTTGTTCTATTTCTTTAAGCGCTTGCGGCATATTTTGCTCAACTTGTTTTACTATTTCAAGCTCATTTTTATCAAGCGCCGCATGGCTTGTAAGCGGTAGGGTACTCGCAAGGGTAAATATAAGTGCTTGGCTAAATTTTAAAAGTGACATAACAGCCTAATAATTGGAGAATAGTTCAGCTAATATGAAGTAAAAATACAGAGTATTCAATAGGGGAAGCAGAAGAGGGAGTAGCAAACTTTAATAGTAACTTAGCGCGAGATAGAGATATCATAATATTTATAAATGGTAATCACCTACTGTATTTGCTAATAATAAAGGATTGTTACTTTGGGAGACGGTTATCCGTTCTCCGAACTACGTTTATTAGCTGTCAAGGAGGATAAATTGGCAAAATTAAGAGTTTTTGTTTCGTCTACTTGTTACGATCTGGGAGTGGTACGCTCAGAACTTCGCCCATTTATAAAATCACTTGGGCATGAACCAGTAATGAGTGATTATGCTGATATCTTGTACGACCCAAGATCTCATACTCATGATAGTTGCATAAAGGAAGTACCAAACTGCGATATGGTTGTCCTAATTATAGGCTCGAGGTTTGGAGGTACGGGTATACCATCTATATTAGAAAACTTCGACTTTGAACACTTGAAAAGTACCTCTTCAAAAGCAGAGCTACTAGAGTCTAAAGATAAATTGTCGATTACACAGCTTGAAATACTAAAAGCAGCTGAACATTCAATTCCTATATATGCATTTGTTGATGAGAAAGTTTTTCATGATCATCATGTTTATGAAAAGAATAAAGGGAAGCCTGAGGTTATTGATGCAATAGAGTTCCCTTCGATACAAAAGAAAGAAACAGCAAAATATATTTTTGAATTCATAAACTACCTTACACACCGGACTCATAATAACAGTATCTTACCTTTTTCTAGGCTTGATGAGATAAAGGATAATCTTGTTGGTCAATGGTCACAACTTTTCCAAAGGTTGTTATCTGAACACCGAAATAGGGAAGTTGAGTCTAGGCGTTATAGAGATTTTTCTGAAAGACTAGAAGATTTGAAGTCAGTAGTAATGGCATCTATCGCGACTCCTGATCTTAGAGATACTGCTAGGGGAGCTATTCGTTATAGGCATTTGCTTACCTTTCTTTCTTCATTGCCGGCCTCAAATATTAAGGAGCTCTTAACATCAGACTTGTCATGGACAGCTCTTCTGAAAGAATTTGGAATCACTGGCATCAAGCAGGTTGAGAGTGATGAACGGATGAGACCAGAATTATTCTTAATCAAGACAGATGGTACATTTTATAAGTGTCGATATCATTTTGGAATTATGGAAGAAATACAGACAGATTGGGGAAGCTTTATACAAATTGATCAAGAAAGCCGTAAAGCGATTATTGATGTGACCCTAGAAGATCGAGACAGTAGAAGATACAGACCAGTGGCTCACGTTAATAAGCAATTTGAAGAGTATTTAGAAGAGATATATTTACAACAGAAGTTGGAACTAGATGAAGGCAAGCTTTAACAGGACTTTGCTTTTTGCATCTTTTGTTGATTGAAATTATGCTATTTCACCTTTCTATTTCATTAAATACAAACAACCATCAGGTTTAACGCCATTGGCATTAAACCTGACAGCTCAAACTCAACCAATCAACGTTAGTTAGTTAGTTGGCATTAAATAAATTTCGCGTACGCTGTTGCGCTGGTTTGCCTCTATTGCAAACAATACCGCGTCGGCTACATCTTGTGGGTCGAGTTTGTCGGGTTTAGCTTCATCAAAAAATGGGGTGTTTACCATGCCTGGGGCTATGGTGGTACAGCGGCCATTCCACTCGCTCATTTCCTCAGCTAAGTTTTGTCCAAACCCGTAAGCAAACCATTTAGTTGCACCGTAAATAGATCCTTTAATAGGCTTACGACCAGCGGCTGAGCTGGTTAATATAAAGTGGCCTTTGTTTTGGCGTAAATGTGGCAAGGTTGCTTTTGCCGTCCACAGCAGGGCTTTAATGTTTATGTCTACCATGGTTGACCATTCATTAGGATCGCCTTTTTCGGTACCTGCTGTTGAAACGCCCATACCTGCATTGGCAAATGCGGCATCTAGTCGGCCAAATTTTTTAAGCCCTTTTGTTACTACATTTTCAAGCTCGGTAAAGTCGGTGGCATCTGCGGGAACACTCAGTGCGTTATCTTCACCTAATGATTGTACTAATTTAGTTAATTTGTCTTCGCTTCTGGCTGTAAGTATTACTTTGTGGCCGTTATTAACGAGCGTTTTGGCGGTTGCTTCACCTATGCCACTTGAAGCACCTGTAATGAGGACTATTTTTTCTTTCGCCATTATTACTTCTCCTATGGTTACCTATTCAAAATTATAGAAATTCGATTAGTTAAATAATGCATTGAGTAAGATTTACCATAGCAGGTTGAGGTTAACCTAAATTGAACATACAGCGGCTCATTTAATAATTTTATTTTGCCGTGTGTATAAAAAATATAGGTTAATTTTATTTATGGCTATATACTCGCGCGGCTTTTTGTTAGCGCGTTTGTTTTTTGTTCTTGCGTTGGATTAAATCGGCACTAAATAGAGTGAAAATAATCCTGTAGGGTCAACAGTTACTTGGTCGTTAACGTTAAATTATGAGTTAAAACTAACTTGGCTCATTTAAATTTTGCTGTGTGACAGCTTTTTTATCGGAACAAATATGAAAGATAAACTTATTGTGTTTTGGCAAAGCCATTCAGAAACTATCATCACTTTAGGTTACAAAGTGGTATTAGCTTTGGCTATTTTAGTTGCGAGTGCACTTATTGCGCGCTCGGTAAAAAAAGCGATTAAAAATTCTAAGTCGCCATTAAAAAAAGTAGACGAAACGCTACTGCCGCTTTTATCGAGCATTGCGGGGTATTTAGTTTACATAATTGCTGGGCTGTTTATTTTAGATATTTTTGGCGTTAATACGGCAAGCTTAATAGCGCTAATGGGCGCGGCGGGTTTAGCGATTGGTTTGGCGCTTAAAAACACCTTAAGTAATATTGCTGCAGGAATTATGTTATTAATACTTAGGCCATTTAAAATAGGCGATTTTGTAGATGCAAGCGGCACACTTGGCACAGTAAAAGAAATAAACTTATTTACGACCATTTTTAAAACCACCGACGGCCTTTATATCGCATCACCTAACGGTAAAGTATGGGGCGGCAACATTAAAAACTTTACCCGTAACGGTAAAAGGCGCATGGATATAGTGGTGGGTATTTCGTACGCCGACTCTATTGATGTGGGCTTAAATGTACTTAAAGAACTCGCCGAATCAGAGAGCCGACTACTGGCAGAGCCAGCGCCTAAAGTAATGGTTACTTCAATAGGCGAAAGCGCAGTAAATATTCAATTACGTGCATGGGCTGTAAATGGCGATTACTGGCAAACCGTGTGGGATTTAAATAAACGCGTTAAAGAGGCCATAGAAGGCGCGGGGTTGAGTATTCCGTTTCCGCAGCGAACGCTGCATATATCTGAGTCGATGGCATCGGCAATAACAGTAAGTAAAGAAACTTAAACTCTATTAGCACAAAAACAAATAAAAATAGCGAGCCAAGGCTCGCTATTTTGGTTTCAAAAAATTTAACGCGCTAATTGAAAGTCGTATACTGAACCCAAATTAAGCAGTTGGGTTAACTCATCTAGCGCTTGGTAACTTTCGTTGAGTAAAGCAGGGTCAGCGAAGTCGTTTGCACCTAATTTATCGCGGTAGTTGCGTTTAGCCCAATCACAAAGCTGAGTGTATTTAGTATCGGTTAAAATAACCTCTGGGTTTACCGCAGCAAGTTCTTGCTCGTTAAGAGCTACACGTAAACGCAAGCAGGCAGGACCACCACCATTTTGCATACTTTGGCGCAGGTCAAAAAACTGTACTTGGTTTACTGGGTTATCGGCCATAATCATTTCTTCAATGTAGGCATTTACTGCACTATTACGTTGACACTCTTGCGGGGCAACTAACAGCATTGAACCATCATCTAAGCTAACTAGCTGGCTGTTAAATAAGTAACTGCTTACTGCGCCGTTGATGCTAACTTTATTTGATGGTACTTCAATTATATAAAATTCTTTATTACCAACGTACGCAGCTTTTACGTCTTGAAGTGCTTGCTCTTGGTTTAAAAATGCTTGCTGGTGGCAAAGTAATACATTTGCGTTGCCAACGGCAATTACATCGTTATGAAACACACCTTGGTCTATTACGTCGGGGTTTTGCTGAAGCAAAATTTGGCTCGATTCTTTTAAATTATGCAAACGACAAATAGCTTCTGAGGCTTCTAGTGTTTGCCTTGCAGGAAACTTAACCGGCTTAGGTAATTGGCTGTTAAAGGCGCTAGCGCCAAATACAAACATTTCTAGGCCTTGCTCACCATGGCTGTCGCAAAAACGGGTGTGATTTGCAGCGCCTTCGTCGCCAAAAAAGCCTTGATCAGGTAAATGAGTATGGTGTGTAAAATAACTATCGTTATTAAACATGGCTTTTAATAAGCGGGTAGTTGTAGCAGGCTCTAGCGAGCGATGAAACTTATTATTTAAATTAGCCGACGTAAAATGCACTTTGCCATCGAGTGTATCTGGCGAAGGTGAAACAGTTGCTGCGTTTGCAGTCCACATTGCAGAGGCGGAATAACATGCACGTAATAAAATAGGGTCGGCTTTAAATGCTTTATGAATGACTTGTGCGTCGTTACCGGTAAAGCCTAAACGACGAAGCACGTTTAAATCGGGGCGAGCGTGGGGCGCAAACACACCTTGTGTTAGGCCTTTATCGTGCATGGCTTTCATTTTTTCTAGGCCCTGTAATACGGCCTCTTGCGGGTTTGAAAAGCTTGTCGCGTTATTTAATGAGGCAACATTACCATACGATAAACCGGCATAGTTATGGGTTGGGCCCACTAATCCATCAAAATTCACTTCTAAGGCGCGCATACTTTTTCCAAAAAAATAATTAATATATAACAACAATACAATGCAATAGCTGCGCTTGCAAAGCGTATAGTCATTGGTTTTAAATATTTAATCTAATACGTTTTATTTAGTAGGAAGGTTTTATTTTATAGGCAGGGTGTAAAATTAAATAATGTACAAAAATGCAGTTGGGCTTATTTGCACAGCTTACGCTGCGTTTTTGTACATTACCGTGTTACTTAACATAGGCACGTTCTTTGTCGGCAGTAGTATGTGTATTGGTTGGCTCGTTTACCTGCCAAACGCTAATGTCTAAACGCCACAAAAGATAGAGGGTATGGTAAAAACTGATCATGGTTATTCCTTATTGAATCACTAAACACGTGTTTAATTAAGGGAGAATTGTGCCAATGTTAAGTTGAATATTTTATGAATATAAATCAGCTATTTAATTTATTTGCTTTATTTTGTGCAATTAAACTAGTACCAAAATAGGTAAGAATAGTCAATATTTGCACTTTTTTGGATCATAAAAACAACTCAGCCCAGCAAAAAATAAGCGGGGCTGGTTGAAGTAAAATACAAGCATAAGCCTGTTTAACGACTAACTTGCCCTTTTACTATTGGTTTGAACGACATGACTTTAAATTTACCGTGGCTCTCGTTTTGACCATTATTTAATACTGGCGAATGGTGTAGGTCGTTAACGGTAAAATATATTTTATGATCGGCGCCATAACTAAAGCCATCTGGCCAGCTTAAGCGCTCGTCTTTAAATAATACATGGTATTTACCGCTTGGTTTTACTACGCCAATTGCGCCGTTGGTAATGTCGGTAACATACACATTGCCGCCGCCATCAACAATAATACCGTCGGAAATTGGCTTGGTGCCGTAACGTTTAACTTTACTCTCAAGAGCGCTTGCGCTCAGGTTTTTATTGTTAATATCGCTTGTGGCAATACGGTAAACCGACATGCCAGACATAGAGCCAAAGTAAAGCCACTGTTCACTTGGGTCGAGTGTGATTGGGTTTACGCCTAAACGAGCTGGTTGGCCACCTAGTTTCATGGTGCGCCCTTCAATGACCATATCGATGTTTTCGGCTGTGGTGTATTGGCTATTTTGTAATACTCTGCGCGCCTCACCAGTTTTTAAATTTACGGTAAGAATAGCGGCTTGGCTGCCTTGTGCGGTATCGGCGATGTATACAACACCGTGTTTATTATCGATGACTAAATCGTTTAAAAACGAGGTGTCGGTAATGGTGGGTTTAGCTAAGTAAATTATTTTATGCAGCTGCTCTTTATTGGTATCCCAACCGACTAAACGCCCAGCATGATCAGGGCCTGATGTATCAAGCATCCATAACACGCCATCGGCTGATACATTTATGCCAAGTACATCGTAAAAGCCTTTGCCGTTTTTATACGCATATGCCCATTCTTCATTAGGGTAGGGTTTGGTGGTGCCATCACTTAATAGCTCCATAATTTTTTGTTTTTGGCCGTAAAAACCATGTACCGATAAAAACTTACGACCCGATGGTGTAATAGCAATATTCCCCGGTGGGTGCTGGGCGTCGAATGTGGCGACTGTGTTTAAATCGGTGTTAGTATTTAGGGTATTAGCAAATGCACTGCCTGTTAAAAACGCGGTGCTACAGGCTGCTGCTAAAAGTATTTTTTTAATCTGATTCATGCTTCAAAGCCTTCTAAAACAAGTTTACCGCGTGAGGTGTGCGATTCTAAAATTTGGTGCGCTTTATATAAATTAGCAGCGTTTATTGGGCCTAAATTTTGCCCAAGCGTGGTTTTAAGTGTACTTGAGTCTATAAGCTCACTAATTTCATTAAGTAAGGTGTGCTGCGCTGTTATATCAGCTGTAGTAAATAGCGAGCGGGTAAACATAAACTCCCAATGCACTGAAATACATTTTTGCTTAAATTTTAAAATATCGAACGATGTAGGGTCGTCTATTAGCGCAAATTTACCTTGAGGTTTAATACACTCCACTATTTGGTCTTGGTATTGGTCGGTATGGGTTAAGCCAATAACGTAATCAAACTCAGCTAACCCCAGTTCTTTGCGCTGCTCGTTTAAGTTTTTAGAATGATCGAGTACATGATCGGCTCCTAACTCTTTAAGCCAGGTTACGCTTTGCTCGCGTGATGCAGTACTTACTACGTTTAGCCCAGTAAGCTGCTTGGCAAGCTGTACTAAAATAGAGCCAACGCCACCAGCGGCGCCAATAACTAAAATAGATTGCTGAGTATTTTGCTTATTTTTAGGCACTTGCAGGCGATCAAACAGCATTTCGTAGGCGGTTATGCTGGTTAGTGGCAGCGCTGCGGCTTGTGCGTCGGTTAATGTTTTAGGTGCGCGCCCTACAATACGCTCATCAACTAATTGAAATTGCGCATTACTGCCTTGGCGCGATAAATCGCCGGCGTAAAATACACGATCCCCCACATTAAATAACGAAACCGACTCGCCAACGGCTTTTACAACGCCTACGCCGTCCCAACCTAATACTTTGTAGCCTTGCTCTGGCGCTACATTGGCACGTATTTTTGTATCTACAGGGTTTATTGAAATAGCATTTACTTCAATAAGTAGGTCGTGCCCGGTGGCGGTTGGGGTATCAAGTTCAATTGCTTGTATGGAGCTGGGTGTAAGCGTTTTAGAGTTTTTGCTGTAGCCAAATGCTTTCATGTGGGTTCCTGATGATTTTAAGTACTTTTTAATTTGTAAGCACTATAGCTCAGTTGAAAAATAGAAAAAGACATGAAAAACTAAAGCACTTTCAAATTTTAATTGAAAATATGCGATCATTTAACGATATTCAAACCTTTATAGATGTAGCCAGTTGTGCCAGTATTTCTGAAGCCGCACGGCAAAACGCGCAAACCCCAGCGGCGGTAAGTGCGGCTATTAAGCGCCTAGAAAAAGATTTAGGAAACGTGCTGTTTATTCGCTCTACCCGCAGTTTACGATTAAGTGTGGCAGGGGAGCAGTTTTTAAGTTACGCCAAAGATTCACTTTCGCTTATTCAACAAGGGGTAGCTGCAGTACAAACCGCTGTGGGCGAAGTAACAGGGACACTACAGGTATCGGCCCCGTGCGATTTAGGGCGTAATAAACTAAGTGAATGGCTTAATGAGTTTTTAGCGCAATACCCGCATGTAAAACTTAAACTGCACTTAAGTGACGAAGTAAGCGACATTTACAGCCAATCAATTGATATTGCACTGCGCTTTGGTGTACCAAAAGATTCGCAGTTAATTGCAGCGCCACTTTTTTTAAATAATGCGCGTATTTTAGTTGCCTCTCCTGAATATGTAGCAAACAATGGGTTGCTTACACACCCCCTAAACTTAACGCAGCACACCACTATTACGTTTATGCGCTTTGGCGAAGTATTTAAAGAATGGCGGTTTTATAAAAATGGCGCGGTACAAAAAGTGCAGCTAAATTGCCAACACATAGTAAACGATGGCGAAATGGTTAGGCGCTGGGCACTAGAGGGCAAAGGCATTGCGTATAAATCGTACTTGGATGTAATTGATGATTTAGCAAGTGGGGAGCTCGTTCATTTATGCCCTGACTGGCAAAGTGATCCGCTACCGCTTTATATGATGTACGCCGACCGGCGCCTAATGACCCCGGTGATCACGGCATTTAGGGCGTTTATTCAACAAAAAATAACCGCGTTAGTTGGCTAACTCATCGTCGCTTTTAGTATTTAAATCGTTTACCACTAAGTCAAGCAGCTGCATAAGCTGTTTGGCTTGTGTGGGATCTACACTTTCAAATTTACATAATATATTTTTTGGAATATCAGCGGCGTCGTTTTTAAGGGCTTGCCCACTTTGGGTAAGCTGAATTAGGCGTTTACGCTTATCGTGCTCGTCTTTAATAACTGCTAGCAGAGACTTTTCGGTCATTTTTTTGAGTATTTGGGTCATAGCGCCGCCATCAATAGCGGTTTTATCTATTAGCTGCGCGATGGTTATTTTGTCTTGCTCCCACAGCGCCATCATTACTACATACTGCGGATACGTTAAATTAAGTGCAGCTAAAGGCTCACGGTAAGCGCGTGCAATGCTATTTGATGCCATATATAGCCTATGACACAGCTGATTTTTTAATTTTAATTGCTCAAATGACATACCCAACTCCTAGTGCGTTAATACCTTCAACTCAAAAAACATTTTAATTTGCATGCAAAGTATTTGCAATCTCTAATTACTTGGCCTATTATTTTGCATGCAAACTAAATTAATTGATAAACTTTGGAGTTCACTATGAATGTATTACAAAACGTTGCCTACACAGCAAAAGCAACTGCAACCGGTGGCCGTGAAGGTGTAGCTAAATCAGACGATGGCCGTTTAAATGTAAACTTATCAACCCCAAAAGGGCTAGGTGGCGACGACGGGCAAGGCACTAACCCAGAGCAATTATTTGCAGCTGGTTATGCAGCGTGCTTTATTGGTGCACTAAAATTTGTAGCAGGTAGCGAAAAAATTGCGCTACCAAGTGATACACACATTAACTCTGAAGTATCTATTGGCGCGATTGAAGGCGGGTTTGGCATTGCAGTTAAATTAGCTGTATCACTAGGTGATATGGATAAAGCAGCAGCGCAAGAACTTGTAAATAAAGCACACCAAGTATGCCCATACTCAAACGCTACACGCGGTAACATTGAAGTAGAGCTTTCGGTTATTTAATTAACTGATTACTTAGCATTGTAATAGCCCAGTGGTTTGCCACTGGGCTTTTTTGTGCGCTGCAATTTACTAGAGGTCACATTAATTGAAGCGGGCTTTAAATAAATATACGGAAAATCGTATATTCACTATTTCATATATTATGATTTTGTTTTATTGTATGCACACTAACAAAACGAGGATGCTATGGAACAACTCAACCCACTTCAATTTTACAAATGCTTAGCCGACGATACGCGCTTAAAAGCCATGTTATTAATTAGCCATGAGCAAGAGCTATGTGTGTGTGAGCTTGTTGCCGCGCTTGAACTTAGTCAGCCTAAAGTGTCGCGCCATTTAGCGCAGCTTAGGCAATGTGGCTTATTGAGCGACCGTAAGCAAAATCAATGGGTGTACTACAGCATTAATAAAGCCCTGCCACAGTGGGCTCTTAGTGTAATAACACAAACACAAAACGAAAATTCTGCGTTTTATAACGACGATTTAAATCGACTCAATGCAATGGGTAATCGCCCAGAGCGTGCAGCAAGCTGCTGTTAATTTAGCAAATTGGTATAACTTTACTAAAGGTATTTATTATGACAATTAAAGTAGGTATTAACGGCTTTGGCCGTATGGGACGTTTAACACTGCGCGCAGCACTAGAGTGGCCAGAAGTAGAATTTATTAAAGTAAACGATGTAGCGGGCGATGCTAAAACACATGCCCATTTATTAGAGTTTGACTCAGTGCACGGGCGTTTAGCGCACAGCGTTACAGCAAACGAGAATAGCTTTAGTGTGGCTAAACATACTATTGCCGTTACCAATAACAAAACCATTAGCGATACTGATTGGTCTGATTGCGATGTAGTGATAGAAGCCAGCGGTAAAATGAAAACCACTGAGCTGTTAAATCAATATTTAGCACAAGGTGTTAAGCGCGTTGTGGTAACCGCTCCGGTAAAAGAAGACGGTATTTTAAATGTGGTTATGGGCGTTAACGATGATTTATATAACCCAGATGAGCACAAAATTGTGACAGCGGCTTCGTGTACGACTAACTGTTTAGCGCCTATTGTAAAAGTACTGCAAGAAAAAGTAGGCATTAAGCACGGCTCAATGACCACTATTCACGATATTACCAATACCCAAACTATTATTGATGCGCCACATAAAGACTTACGCCGTGCTCGTTCGTGCGGGACAAGTTTAATACCTACCACAACCGGTAGTGCAACAGCCATTACGCATATATTCCCTGAGCTAAAAGGTAAGTTAAATGGCCATGCCGTGCGCGTACCGTTAACTAACGCATCTATTACCGACTGTGTATTTGAGCTTGAGCGTGGAGTTACTGCAACAGAGGTGAATGAATGGTTTGCTCAGGCGTCTAAAAACGAGCTTGCAGGTGTATTAGGTTACGAAGAAAAACCGCTGGTATCGATTGATTACAAAACCGATCCACGTAGTAGCATTATTGATGCGCTCTCTACCATGGTTATAAATAATACCCAGCTTAAATTATACGCTTGGTACGATAACGAATGGGGCTACGCTAATCGTACCGCCGAGCTAATGCTTAAAGTTGCTAAAAGCGACTTGGTTTAACCATTTATAAGGTTTAAAGGGCTTTAACCATGTTTGAGCAATTTGCTAATTTACCTACAGCAATAAAACAGTATTTAATTATTACCGGTAATTACTGGGCATTTACCTTAACCGATGGCGCACTGCGTATGCTGGTAGTACTGCATTTTCATCAGTTAGGGTATGGTGCACTGGCCATTGCCATGCTGTTTTTGTTTTACGAAATTTTTGGTGTGATCACCAATTTAGTGGGCGGTTGGTTAGGTGCCAAACTTGGGTTAAATAAAACTATGAATATAGGCTTAGGGGTGCAAATTGTTGCCTTAGGCATGCTGTGTGTACCGGGTGATTGGCTCACAGTTGCGTATGTCATGGTAGCGCAAGCACTAAGTGGTATTGCAAAAGACTTAAATAAAATGAGCGCCAAAAGCGCGATTAAGTATTTAGTTCCTCAAGGCGACAGCGGGCAAGCGCAATTATATAAATGGGTTGCTATTTTAACGGGGTCTAAAAACGCACTTAAAGGCGTTGGCTTTTTTTTAGGTGGCTTGCTATTAAGTTTATTTGGGTTTATTGGCGCTTTAGTTGGGCTTATTGTATTACTCAGCATAGCGTGGGTAATAAGTTTAGTGTTTTTAAAAGGCGATATTGGTAAAGCTAAAACTAAACCTAAGTTTAAAGAGTTATTTTCAAAATCTCGTGCAATTAATTTACTCAGTGCAGCGCGTTTGTGCTTATTTGCAGCGCGTGATGTGTGGTTTGTGGTTGCATTACCGGTTTATTTAGCGGCTCAGTTTAAGTGGGATCATTGGTGGGTAAGTGGGTTTATGGCAACGTGGGTTATTGCTTACGGACTAGTGCAATCTCAGGCACCACGTATTACAGGACACAGCCAATCTCATAAACAAGCAAGTGCCACTGCATATTGGTGGGTGGTGTTACTGAGCATGGTTACTTTAGTATTAGCGGTTTTAATGCAACTTAACATAGCGGTACACATAACCTTAATAGTTGGGCTACTTATTTTTGGGGCTGTGTTTGCAATTAACTCATCGCTACACAGCTTTTTAATTGTAAGTTTTGCTAAAAACGATGGGGTGTCGTTAGATGTGGGCTTTTATTACATGGCCAATGCAGTGGGGCGTTTATTAGGGACTGTGTTGTCTGGTTGGGTATTCCAAGTTTATGGATTAAGTGCCTGTTTGTGGGTGAGTGTGGTGCTATTACTAATTGCTTCAGTGACGACTGCTTTTTTAGCCAAGCGTTAAAACTCAACGTATTGTATTAAATTAAATTTTGTTAGCAGTTATCGATAGCTTGATTAGTAAAATCGTCTAAACTGTATGTGAAGTTTAAACAAAGGGCGGGTCAATGCGAGAAATATCGTTAGCAAAAAAACTACTGTGGATTACAGTAGGCAGTATATTTATAACAGTTTTGGTGCTTTCTAGTGTTTTGTGGTGGCAGCTATCATCAAGCAACGATGAGCTATCAACCCAGTCAGAAAAATACATAGTGGCAGAAGTTGAAGAAAAGCTAAGTGCTAATGCGGCTGTTTATGGTGAAAGAATTGCAGGGTTTATTAACGAGGCATACCGCGTCCCTTTTTCACTCGCTGCCATATTAAGTGGCACGGCGGGTAATGATGCACTTAGTCGCGAATCCGTTGTTAATCTTAATCAATCCATATTAAATAACAATGAATCGCTTTCTTCCATCTACTCCCAGTTTGAAGTAAACGGTTATGATTCTAAAGATACTCAATTTACAAGCGGCTACAGTCACTCTGTTGATGGTGCTGGTACACTCGAAATTTACTTTACACGCAGTAAAGCAGGCGTGGTTGAGCAGCAAGTTGTAGACGACCCTGCCGAAAAATATTTCACTAAGCTTAATGAATTTGGCCTGCGAGAGTCTGAATGGTATTTGTGTGCTAAAGACAACGTTAAGCCCTGTATTATGGAACCCTACCTATACGAAATTACGCCAGGCAATTCAGAAATGATGACGTCTCTTACGGTTCCTATTGTCAGAGATGGTCGGTTTGTTGGTATATCTGGCGTTGATTTAACGTTACCGGTTTTTCAAGAGTTAACAGAGCAGCTTTCAAAAGAGCTCTATAACGGTCAAGCCAAGGTAACATTATTAAGTGATTTTGGTTTAATCGTAGGCAGTAGCCACTACAAAACCAAGCTTGGCCGACCTTACAAAGAAGCAATGTCATCCACAATTACCAGTAAAGTTGAAAAGGTACGAGGTGAAAACAATCTTTTAAAAGCGGATGACACTTACCTGGTTAATTACCCAATAAATATAAAGCTTGCAGACACTCAGTGGTCGCTTATTATTGAAGTACCTGCAAATTTAGCACTGGCTGGCCCACAAGCTTTGAGCGAAAATATGCAAAGTACCGCAGCAGCATTGGGCACTATTATTTTAGTAACCGGCTTAATTATTGCGGGTGTTGCTTTTGTGGTTATGAAATTTGTTGTAGCAGGTGTTATAGCCCCGCTTGAACAAATACAAGAACGCGTTGATAACCTAGCCAGTTCAGAAGGCGACTTAACACACACCTTACATGTAGACAGCCATGCCGAACTAATTGCACTGGCTGGTGGTTTTAACCGCTTTTTAACTAAATTACGCGACCTAATTGCTGAGCTTAAGGCCGTGTCAGATCAAACCAAACAACAAGGCGAAATTGCCCAGCATATAGCCATCGACACAAAACATAATGTGCAGGCGCAGTTTAAAGAAATAGAAAGCGTAGTTACCGCTATGAACGAAATGAGCGCAACGGCACTTGAAGTCGCAAGAGCGTCTGAGCAATCGGCGCAGCAAGCTGACGAAATTAACGGCTTAGTGGTAAGCAGTGAGTCGAGCTTGTCGTCGGCTATGACGCAAGTTAAAACCATGTCAGAAGAAATAAAAGAGGCAAACCAAGCGGTTGAAAAAGTAGCCACGCGCAGTAAAGACATAACGCAAATTTTAGATGTGATCAGAACTATTTCAGAGCAAACTAACCTACTGGCACTCAATGCAGCCATTGAAGCTGCACGTGCTGGCGAACACGGTCGAGGTTTTGCCGTTGTTGCTGATGAAGTACGCGCACTTGCTTCTAAAACCCGTTCATCTACCGATGACATTAGCAATCTAATAGACAGCCTACTGCATGAGGTTGGTAATGCTTCCACTGTAATAGAAAAAGGCGTTGTAAGAGCACAAAACGCGGTTGACGAAACATCGGTTGCCTTTGACGCGCTGCACAGTGTGGTTGTAAAAGTTGATGAAATAACTAATCAAATTACGCATATTGCAACAGCCGCTGAAGAGCAAAGCCTAGTAACAGAGGAAATAAACCGTAATTTAACGCTTATTTCTGATGCAGCTTCTCAGTTATCTGGTTTATCTTCGCAGGCTGGCGACAGCAGCGAAGTACTCAATAAGTTGGTTGCTCAACAAGACAGCGAGCTCAATAAGTTAAAAACCTAACAGATACTAAGCCCTAAAAAGTAAAAACGGCGGTAATTACATTACCGCCGTTTTTTTGTGCCATTAATTGAGCTAAGGGGTTTAGAGCGTTTTCATGATCTTAAACATTTGATCGATCATAGGTTGTGCAAGCTCCTCAACACCCGGGCGGTTAAAGTAGCCGCGTAGCCCTGTAAATTGCACTTTAAAAAAGCGGGCGTAGTCTTTTGGGCTAACCTCGCCTTTTAGCTCTTCACGCGCAATGGCTTGTGCAAATAAATCGCTTAAATAATCTTCAAACTTGTCTGATAAATCAAGGCTTAATGAATACAAACAGCTGTCTTCATCGGCAAACTCACAATTTGCTTTTACTAGCATACAAATGGCGCTCGGGGCATTTTTTTTATCTTTAATGATGACATTTTCAACAAACGTTTGTAAACCACCAATAATAGTAGGCGAAGCCAATAAACACGTTTTTATTTGATCTTCTATTTGCATGGTGTAATTTTTTAAAGACTCAATATATAACCCTTCCTTTGAGCCAAACGCAGAATAAATACTACCTGGACGCATATTAATTGCATCTTGCAGATCGCGGGTCGAAGTGGCATTAAATCCCTTTTCCCAAAAAAGCTCACTGGCAAGGCGGACAACAGTCTCGCGCTCAAATTTAACTTTGTTGACCATGCTGTTTCTCAATTAATTTGAACATTTGCTCAATTTTAACTTGAGCAGTCGCTCAAAATCAAATAATATGTGCTTCGACGTTACTAAAACAACTTATTTTTGGAGCTAACAATGGCAGAATTTACTTTATACACAGCAGAAAACGCACCTGAAGAATCAAAACCTTTATTAGCCGATTCAGTTGCTGCATTTGGCATGCTACCTAATTTACACGCAGTAATGGCTGAAGCACCAACGCTATTAAAAGGTTACCAAGTACTGCACGACTTATTTCAAAACACCTCGTTTAACGCAGAAGAGCTAACAGTAGTATGGCAGTCAATTAACGTTGAGCATGAGTGTCATTACTGTGTACCAGCGCACAGCGCAATTGCCGCTTCAATGAAAGTTGACCAAGGTATTGTTGATGCACTAGTAAACAAAACACCACTTGCAGATGCAAAACTAGAAACACTACGTGAAACAACACTAGCTATGACGCGTGAACGTGGCGTAATTAGCGATGAGCAAATTGAAAAGTTTTTTGCAGCCGGTTACGGCCAACAGCAACTACTAGAAATTATTGTAGGTTTATCGCAAAAGGTAATGAGCAACTACACTAACCATCTAGCAAATACGCCAGTGGACGAACCATTTAAAAAATTCGCAAAATAATCGCGTATTAATTAACAAAAAAGGCAGCGAGGCTGCCTTTTTTGTACTGTAAACAACGGTCGCTATTTAAATTTAACGGCTTGATTGCTACGCGTATAAATGCGTGACTCTGGTTTGGTCCATTCACCTTTTTTTAAATAGGAGGTAGACACAACCAATTTCCCATCTTTTAAATCGCTGGTCGACTTCACTTTAGTAATGCCTTCTTTACTACCTGTAACCTCTTCGTAAGCAACAAACTGCGTAGGGCTGAGTACTTTTATAGTGCCTTTTGTATAAAAACCGGCTGTTGTAAAATAATAAAAAACTAATGAGTCTTTTTTGCTATCGTAAAAGATCATCGACTCGCCACCATATTCACCCTCATTAATAGAGTGTTTTGTTCTTATTGCCTTACCATTAAGCGCACGCTCCCATAAGCCTACGTCTTGAACTGGTTTAGTGCCTGGTGCAACATCAAAATCGGCCTGCCACGCCCCTAAATAAGGCTGAAATATACTAAGGTGTTTATCAAGTTTAAGTGGTTGTTCTTTTGCGTGGGTTGTAAAAGCTAAAAAGCACAAAGTAAAAAATAGCACTTTAAAATATGTCATAATTATTCTCTTATTATTTGAACTGATACAAACCAGTATAGGCGATAATTACTTGATAAAGAAAACCTTAATAATTCTATCCTTATTTTTTATATTCATATTATGGGTTGCACATTTTAAATGGGGCATAACTATTTTTGCGCCAACTTTCATAAGTACGCTTAGTGTCGTTACATTTATTATGTATGCGTGGGATAAACACAAAGCTAAGCAGTCGGTAAATAAAAAAGTAACTCGTACAAGCGAACGAACTCTTCATTTATTAGCACTATGTGGAGGGTGGCCCGGGGCGTTAATTGCTCAGCAATTATTACGTCATAAATCACAAAAAAAGCGTTTTATAACTATACTTTGGGTGTGCATTTTATTAAATATAGTTTTATATTTTTTTGCTTTAGAGTTTCTTGGGTATTTGGAAATGGCTAAGTTAAGCCTTTAACCCCCCCCACTGAGAAACAACTGAATCAGTGGGGAGGTGATTGAATCACAATATTAGCGTTTTAGCTGTGCTTCGCTTTGATTGAGTAAGCGAATTATAGGGTTTTGTTCTAAAATTGTATTTTTTAAGAAATAGCCAATCAATAATCCGGCAACAAAGCCACCAATATGTGCACCATAATCAATACCATCAGGTCCTGTTAATGCGCCAAATATATTCATAATTAACCAAATTGCAAAAAACCAAACTGCAGAGAGCTTTTTTTGATATATAATTATCATAAATGTCAGGCTTGCGTGTCTAAACCACATTAAGTACATGCCAAAAAGGCCAGCAATTGCGCCACTTGCACCCACGCTTGGTATTGCAGACGAAGGGCTGACAATATAGCTGGTAATAGACGCCAGTAATCCACACACTAAAAACCAGATTAAAAAGCGCTTATGGCCTAAAACATCTTCTAAGTTGTCACCGACAACATATAAAAAGTACATGTTACCAAGTAGGTGCATTATTGAACCATGCAGAAACACACAAGTTAGTAGGGTCCATACCCTATTACCTTGACTTATATCTGCGGGCGTCATGGCAAAAAGTTCAAGAGCAATGCCAAATGTTTCCTTATTGAAAAAATATAAAGCAAAAATCAATGTATTTAGTGCAATTAAACCATAAGTAACCCAAGACTTTTGTTGGGGCTTTATATTATATTCAACAGGCATTTGAGTTAAAAATTGAAACAAGTATGTTTTCCAGCTTACTTTTTGATTTAATTCGCTTAGGCTCGCTTTTAATTCTGGGCTGTTTTCAACACCTTCTAGTTCATCTTTATCAATCCACGTACCATCACAGTGTCTACAAACATCAATTTCGGTATGGAAAGCTTCAAGTAAATGAAAACGTTCTAAACTTTTATTACAATCAGGGCAGTCAAGTTCTGAAATACCTAAAGAGTCCCCAAAGCTTGTTTCAAATTTGTCACCTACAGGACCATCGTTAATTTCGTCAATCATACGATTAACTTCATTTTTTTCAAACCAAAGGCCGCCACATTCACGGCATATATCTATTTCTTCACCTTGATAATTTGTGACTTCTAAAGCATGGGTTTTACAATGAGGGCAATGTTTAATTGGCATTTGTTAATTCCTTTAGTGATCCGACAGAAATATTATTCTGTTTTAATTCCATTTTTAATTGTTCCGCGTTTTGTTTTAAGGCGGGTAATGTTTCATTTTTAATTAAATTAGTTATTTTTTTTAGCTCTATTGCAGCTTGTTTAGCTGACATTTTTCTTTCAATGGCAGCGTTAATTAGAAATTCGGCTCTAGAATAAAACCTACGAATTTTAGTCAAAAATTCACTGGGTGTTTCGAGTGTAGTAGGCGAAAACTGCATTGTTTTCCAAATATACTTCTCTAAGGTAGGCTTAAAAAATTCCATTTCAGATTTTGGTGGGCTTTTTGATAAGCGTTCGGCGTACTCTGCAACGGTATTTACATTATCATTAACTTCATCAAATAAAGATGTTCTGAGGTAGTAGTTATCTTCTATTTTACTAAATGAATCAAATTTTAAGGCTTGCTCTAAGCCACTTTGTGCGGCCAGATAAACACCAAAAATTGTCGAGATCACCATAAAAAACTGATTTAACCAAAAGCCTGTACTTTTTAGTTCTTTATTATCAACGGTTCTGAGAGCCTGAGCTAACTTTTGAGTAGCTGCAGGGCTTTTTGTTTCACTCTGGGTAGAGGGAGTTGTAGGGGTCATTGCAAAATCCTTTTGTATTGCTTCCTTTTTAAGCAGTGCATTCTAAAGAATGCTCTGCCTATAATCAATATTGTATTAGCTAATTAAAATTATTACTGGTTTATTATTTTATAGGTCAATCATAATTTTTTGATTAAATTATCCGCTGTTTAACAATACTGCTCCACTTTGCTCACTCCCTAAATGATCGTCTTTATTATAAATAGGGCAGCTTTTAAGTGATAAACACCCACAGCCAATACAGCCATCTACGCGGTCGCGTACACGTTGCATATACGCTATGCGTTTATCTAATTGAGCTTGCCAGCGTTTAGAAAGTGCAGACCAATCTTTTTTAGTGGGCGTGCGGTTATCGGGGAGTGAGGCAAGTGTTTGTTTTATATCGTCTAGCGAAATGCCCATGGCTTGTGCTGCTTTTATTACGGCCACTCGGCGAAGTGCGTCGGGTTTGTAGCGGCGTTGGTTGCCGCTGTTTCGCCAGCTTTTTATTAAATGTTTGGTTTCGTAAAAGTGTAATGTAGACACCTTCACACCACTTCTTTTTGCGACGTAGCCTACTGTTAAAGTAGCGTCGATCAATTTTTTTTGCTCAGCAGGCATTAATCTTTTTCCATGTATTGACCTCAATATAACTTAAGGTTTTAAGCTTTCTTCAACATTAAAAAAGGAGCTGGAAAAATGCAACAAAAACTTAGCCGTAACACCATTATTATTTATTCATCGGCACGACAAAATGGTAACACAGCAGCACATGTTAATAGTTTTGCAGAGCAAAATGAGGTGCATGTTGTATGTTTAGATAAATTTAAAATACCGCCTTACAGTTACAGTAAAAACTACAGTGATGATGAGTTTTTCTCGCTTTTTGAGTCACTTTTACATTACGACCATTGGGTATTTGCCTCGCCAGTTTATTGGTATAGCACCACAACACAAATGAAAACATTTATAGATAGAATTACCGACTACATGGATGACGAGCATTTAAAACCAAAGTTGCGTTTACTGCGCAGTAAAGATTTTTCACTGTTGTCTAATGCGTCGTCAAGTGAGGCGCCAGATGCCTTTGTTGCGATGTTTAAAAATACATTTAGTTATTTAGGCATGCGCTTTTTAACGCACCACCATAAAAGTTCGCACACTTTAGCGTGAATAACTGCCTTTTTTTCAACGCATCTGGTACTTTATTTATAAACAAAAAAACAAACGGATTGTTTATGAAATACTTACTGTTATTTTTAATATTAAGCCCATTATCTTTCGCTAATGAGCAGCCTATTAGTGGTTTTGGTTATTATTATAACGTGCCAGAACATGCGCAAATTAATAATTCGACTCAATTCAAAATAGCGTTTGATGTGGCCGATGCCGCTAAAAAAGGGGAGCAAAATAATGCAATGAACTCACTTGCTCGCTTTATAAATATGCATGTAGCACATGGCGTTAAACCAGAGAACATTAAATTAGCGTTAGTTATTCATGGTGGTGCAAGTGAAGATGTTTTATCGAACGATGAATATAAAAAACGCTTTAACGTTAATAATAAAAACACGAGCTTAATTAAACAATTATTGGCAAACAACACGCAAGTATTTGTATGCGGGCAGTCGGCTACGCATTTTAAAGTAGCGCCGAAACACCTTATACAGGGTGTTACCATGTCTTTATCTGCTATGACCGCGCATGCTCAACTTCAGCAGCAAGGCTATACTTTGAATCCATTTTAATGAAAAAAGCTATTTTATGTTTTGGTGACTCAAATACATGTGGGTTAAACCCCGTAACGGGAAAGCGTTTTGAGGGCAAGGTTAGATGGCCGTTGGTGTTAGCTGAAATGTTGGGCGATCAATTTACAGTGATAGAGGCGGGGCAGCCTAACCGTACGCTTGTAAATAACCCGCCATTTATTGGGGAGCTATCGGGTGTAAGTTATTTAAAGCCGCTTTTAGAAGCGCACTCTTTGGCTGTTATAATTATTGCCTTGGGTACTAACGATTTAAAACAGCGCTTTAAATTAACGCCTGAGCAAATAGGTCAAGGCTTAACAAACTTACTAGACAGTATTGAAGAGTTTTATGAAGGTAATAAACAACCCAAGCTTATAATTTTAAGCCCTGCTTATGTAAAGTGTGTAGGACAATATAAACATGTTTACGAGGGCGCACCGAGTAAAAACGTGGCATTAAAAAAAGAGTTTGAAAATATTGCCCGTGCTAAAAAGAACTACTTTTGTGACTTACAGCAAAGTATTACTGTTTCAGCTATTGATGGGGTGCATATTGATGCTGATGGGCACGCTAAAGTAGCGGCTTTGATGTGTAATTTAATAAATGAAGCTTATGCGTAATGAACGCTAACGTTTAAATTATGAGTACGCTATTTACTATGAATATTGTGAGCTTATTTGCATTTAAGGCTGATTATGTAATGATGGAGAACACACTGATAGTGAATGCTTTATAGGCAATAAGGACATAATGAAAAAATACCAACAAAAGTCATTAATTGCAGTTTTAACCGGTGTTTTGGTTTTTGTATTGGGTAGCTTAGTTTTATTGTATTTTGCTGGGCACAAATTAGCAGCTGCAATACAAAAAGATGCAAAACAAATTGTTAGCCACATAGATGCTGCTGTAAGCGAGCGCCGTCAAATTCTTTTTCCTTTAAATTCATTTAATTTCTCAGAATGTAGCAACGAAAACCTCCTTGAAATGCGACGTGCACTTTTTGATGCCAAGTATGTTGTAGATATTGGCTTTTTTAAAAATAATCAGCTTGTCTGTACCACGGGCTCGGGTGTACTAAAAACCCCCATAAACGATAGAACCCCCGATTACATTCGCAACAACCTCGAAAGTAATAACGACAATAACATTAGAGTTCGATTCGAACCTAAATTAAAAATTTTACTTTTTAAAGAGCGAATAATGCAGGTCGTGATTGTAAGGCAGGGTAACTATAATTTAATTATGGATACCGCAGCTATCAGTCGCAGCAATATTGCAGCCCCGTATTGGGAAATTACTTATAAGTCGAGTTCAGATGCATTTCATTTGGCGGGTAAAAGTGGATTAAGTAAAGAGCTTGCAAGCAACAAACAAATACCGTTTGAAACTGCATTTATGTGCAGTGAAAAAAATAAAGGGTATTGTGTTGCAGTTAGAACTCCTTGGAGCCAATTTTTTGCCGACAATCAGTTTTTACTGATTATTTCACTCATTTTAACTTGCCTAACGGGTGTGTCGAGTGCTCTTATTGTTGATTACCAAATTGCCGCTCGGCGTTCTATTAATAACAGAGTGCGCAAAGGGGTAGCTAAAGGCTCATTTTATTGGACTTACCAACCTATTATTTGTTTGCATTCGGGTAATGTAGTTGGCTGTGAAGTGCTAGCTCGTTTTCAAGATAAATACGGGTCGCTTTACCCTGATGAATTTATTCCGGTGATACGTAAGAATAATTTAACGTGGTCGTTTACCCAATCAATGGTAGCAAAAGTAATTGAAGAGCTTACAGTATTAGATGATTTACCAACGGGTTTTAAAGTGTCTATTAATATATTTCCTTGTGATGTAGAACTTGGCAATGTATCCCTATTAACACAAGAGCCTGAACTCATTAATTCGCGATTTACTATTTGCTTAGAAATAACTGAAGACGAGTACCTCGATACCAGTATTGCCCATGCGCATTTTAGAACATTGGTTGAGTCTGGTTTTAACTTGTCGCTTGATGATTTTGGAACGGGTTACTCCAATTTGAGAAACTTACAAAATTTAAGTTTTCATCAGTTAAAAATAGACCGCACCTTTGTTCAAGATATAGCAACGCAAGGTTTAAAAGCGTCTATGATCCCGAATATTATGGAGTTAGTGCGTAAGTTTAACTACACCTGTGTAGCTGAAGGAATAGAAACAACAGAGCAAGAGACTATGTTAAAAACAGCTGGTGTGCATTACGGTCAAGGGTGGAAATATGGCCGGCCAATGAAGGTCGATAAATTTAAACATTATATTGCGCAGCATGCGCTTTAAAAAAGATCGACGCTCTTTTTGTTTGCGTATAAGTCACTAAATTTATTGTAAAAATAGGCCAAATAAAATGTTTAAACCAGTAATAACAGTATTTTTGCTACTACTTATAAGTGGTTGTGCATCGCAATATCCCAATCAGCAAGTTGTTGGAAAGCAATTTCCAACAATCACTGGCGAAAGTTTAGAGAAAAAAGAATTTATTATTCCGAGTGATTTTAACGCTGAAAAAACGTTACTGTTAATAGGCTATAAACAAGATAGTCAATTTGATATTGATCGCTGGTTAATTGGCCTAGATATGGCCGGTGTGACGCTTCCTACTTATGAACTACCTACCATTGCGGGCATGGCACCACGTATGTTTAGTACGTTTATTGATAATGGTATGCGCAAAGGTATTCCTAAAGAGTTATGGGGTGGTGTTATCACGATTTATAAAGACGGTGAAGCGGTGCAAAAGTTTACTGGTAACCAAAGCCCTAATAATTCTCGCGTTATGCTCATAGATAAGACAGGAAAAATATTATACTTTTACGACCGTGGTTTTTCGGTAGACGCACTTAATAAGCTTAAAGAAAAAATTTAGATTTACTTAAAGTCTTTGCCGTTATTTATAAAAGTATTTATGTGACGGCATATATAAATATCATTCCAGTTACTGAATAATGATCTTATATACTTTTAACAGATCAGAGCAGTATATTATATGAAGTATGTTTGCGTTTGTTTTGTAACCCACTGTTATTGTTGGTGTATTAACTTGTTATTGGTTTATCCCTGTTTGTTTTTAATGCCAAAATCTCATTGTAATATTTATGTATTTTAGTTAACCTAGTATAAATGTTTCAAGGATGAAATTTATGCTCAAACCTCACACCGTATTTGTAAAAACAACCTTTCAATCTTCTTTTCACTGTGAAAGCTATACCATTATACTAAAAACAATGCAGGCTATTTTTGGTGACATAAAAATGGATGATGCATTACCTAAACAAGACGCACGCGACAAGTTTGATTTATATTTAATTGATGGTGCTAAAAATAATTGGTTAGATTTACTTCCTGCTGATTTACTCTGTTTGGCTAAAAAACATAAGGTTGTTTTATTTAATGTTGAGCAAGAAGCCGTTTGCGAAAAAAATTTATTAATGAACCACATAAATGGCGTTTTTTATAAATCGGACGCCCCAGAAGTTATTTTTAAAGGGTTAGTTAGGGTCACATCGGATGAATTGTGGTTTACCAGAAAAGTAATTTCTAAAGCGTTTAGCGATATTTTATTAGTTGCTTCATCTTTTAACTCTCTACAAGACGATATTAGTTTAAAGCAGGATGATTACGCTCATCTAACTAAGCGAGAAAAATCGGTTATTCATTTAATAGCTCAAGGGGCTAGTAATAATATAATTGCGGATAAACTTAATATAAGTGATCACACTGTTAAAACGCATTTATACAGTGCTTTTAAAAAAACAAATTCACGCAATAGGGTAGAGCTTGCAAATTGGGCCCAGCGGTATGTGGCAGTATTATTGCCAATGGCAAAGTAGCTAGTTGCGGCAAAAATTCAGTAAACATTAAATAAAAAAGGCTACATTAAGTAGCCTTTTTAGTTTTTAAAATAAAATATTAGGCTGCTTTTTGAGCCCACAAGCCTTTATCAATTCCCTTTGTAACCAGGTCAGTCAATGCTTTTTCTATTGCTTGGGTAACGCATATACTCATGGGTTCGTTGTCACTAAAGCCACCCTCAGCTTCGGCTAGGCGTTTGTAACTTACATATCTAAAAAAGCCAGCTCTCATTTCTTGGCTTAGTACTTTTTTGCTGGTGGCAACGCTCAAGAGTACTTGCCCTGTTCGTACGTCTACAGCACGTAAATATATTGATATAGCATCTTCTCTGTAAAGTTCAGAAGCACCAATACCAAAATATTCCATCCCTAAACCACCTGTTTTTACGTTGGTATCGTAGCTAATGATACCGCCTTCTAAAATTATTTTAGCGGTGGTTAATGGAGGGAGTTCAACACTGTTTGGGTTTTCTGATTGGGCTGCTCTAATTATTTTTCTTTCTGTTAATATATTTTGCAGACCTTCACGTTCGACCGGCGTAAACCAATCTGACTCATGAAGCGCTTGCACTAAAATAGAATTAGCCCCTTGTGTTACGGCAGTAGAAAAAGAGCTTACATTTGTTTGTGGTTTGTATTGGCCTGTTTGATCTCTAAATGAGTAAACTGATACGGGTATACTGCCTGCTGGTTTTGGTAAGTTTTTTAAGTCGCTAAATATTTCTGTCGGCTCAAGGCTCATTGCATTTTGTTGTGACGGTGGAATTAATTTGCCTAATGTTGAGCAACCGCTTAGCAGTAATAGTATTGCTATTGTTATTATTTTTTTCATTATCCAAACCTCGGTACTTCAATAATCACGACGGTGTCATCAATAATATTTGTTATTTTGACTGTAATGGTATCAGCGGTGCTGGTGATGACTTCAATTTGATAATCGCCACTCATAAAAATTGAGTCTTGGTCAAAAATACTATCTTCTATGTCTTCCCCAAAGGCCATGTCTGTTATTTCACGAACCATACGGTTTAGATAGGTGCGCTCAAGCGAGTCCTGAAATTGTTCAGCGTAGCCTTTTTCGATTGAAGGCGCTTTATGTTTATTTTGAGCTTGCGCTTTACTCAATAACATATTGGCATTGAGTGGGTTGCCGCCAAAGCTAGGGTTTATAGGGGTGTAAACCATTTCAGTTGCTGATGCGCAAAAGGATAATGTTGTTATTATTGTAAATACTATTTTTTTCATTTTACCATCCATTTAAAGCCATATCCTTAGAAGATGTAGCCATGTTTGAGCGAGCCATTGCATCAATTACCGTATAGACCGCTTGTTCAACGCGTGCGTCTAATGGCTCTAATCTGCGTCCTAAATAGGTTGCATATATAGTTTGATTGTTCATTACAAGAGTAAGCTTTGTGCCTGCTTTGGGTATTACCGTTTCTTTGATTTCAATGTTAAAACCAGCGGTTGAAGGCAAGTCTCGCCAGTAATTTGAAAATTCATAGTAAAATTGATGGCCAAATCGGCTAATGCTTCTATCAAGTAATAACCCGTCAATTTCAAGTTCATCTGCAGCAACACTTGGAGGGGCCAAATACAAAGCGAGTAAGAGCAGGAGATTTATTTTTTTATTTATTTTCATAGTTTAAAATAGGGGAGTTGAAGCTCCCCTTTATTGTTATTAATTACATTTGTGTAATTGTGGCTGTATTACCGTCACCAATTTGAGTAACCGTTACGGTACTATTAACACCAATAACACCCCCTTCAACAATATTGTCATTGCCTAGCTGAGTGACATTGAATGTGACGTTTTCACCACCCACTAAAAACGGTGATTGTTCAGTACCTACAACCCAGTTATTTTCACCTTCTTGTGAAATATCTATGCTGTGGCCACTGCCTTCTACCATCATGTCGATAAGGTTAAAGTCGCCATTTTGCGCAATATCAATTTGGTTGAAGTTGCTATCAAGAATACCTGCAAGTGTCACCATGGTTTCATTTTGCAGGCCGTCTTGCGTAATTTCGATGTCGTTTTCGTTAGATGTAAGCGAAACGTCAGGGTAAGACGATTCAACAACCGCGATGTTTTCTTCACCCAGTTGGGTAAGGTTTACATCATTACCCAAGCCATTAAAGTTTACTAAATGAGCAGAGTTAACGTCGCCAAATTGGCTAATTGTAAATTCATTATCTGAGCCTAACACGCCCATGTATGCTTCATTCTCGCTACCATTTTGAATGGCTGTAAGTTCGTTATCATTACCAATTAACTCAGCAGTTGTTGTATTTAAGTCACCATTTTGCATCGCCATTACTTCGTTGTTTTCGCCTTCAAATAAAGCTGAATCAACATTATTAGCTAAGCCTTCTTGGTCTATACCTACTTCGTTATCGTTACCAACAATAGCAGTGAAATTAACAGTATTGTCAGCGCCTTCTTGCTCAACACCAAACTCATTATTGTCACCGTAAAGCTCTGTAAGTGTTACAGCATTTTGATCGCCGTCTTGCTCAATATCTAACTCGTTATCGTTACCCTGTAGCGAGGACACTCTGAATGTATTATAAAAGCCATTTTGCTCTACCATTACTGCATTATCGTCGCCTGTAGCGCTTGTAATTACAGCTTCATGCCATTCACCAGTTTGTAATGCACTTACCTCATTGCCACTGCCTTGCATGTCCATGTTGTAAAACCAATGACCACCTGTACCTTGTTCAATATCAACAGTGTTGTCATCACCCACAATAGAATTGATTGCTTCATTGTTAAAAAATAAACCTTCGCCTTCTTGTGAAACATAAAGCTGATTATTGTTGCCGGTGACCGTAGTTAAAGCCCCATTGTATAAACCATCTTGTGAGTATGTTTGCACATTGTTGTCGCCAACGGTGGTTACTTCTACAACGTTACCTGTTTGGAATTGCGACACCTCGGTCGTGTTGTCGTTGCCAATAGTGGTAACTTGCATTGTATTACCATCACCATCTTGTAAAAGTAATGCTGTATTACCTACTTGGGTTTGTGCAAGGACCATTGAATTGCTGGTGCTTTGTACAGACACTTTTGTACTCAAATCAGATACTGACCCTGATTTAGTTGTTGTATTTGCAAAAGAAGTAAAGCTGGTGCCCATTGCAATTGCTACTGCACAGCTTATAAGTGATTTGTTTAACTTCATTATTATTCTCCTTGAAATAAAAATTCTGAATGCTCTACGTTATTTTGTTTTTATAGAGTATTCGTAGTTCCAGCATGCCGTGCCGGTATAATGTTGTGATCAAACGTTATTCAATGTTGTGTCGCGTTTTCTAAATGCACATTCACTGTATTCTTGAATCATAAATTCTTAAATCATCTTTTTTTACCGATTTTTATATCTATTAAATACAATTAGTTATGCTGTTTTTATTTTTATTTTTAGTATTTTGCTAAAAAACCAGTAAAAATTGTTGAGCTACTTGACTGGCTGCTTGTAATTAATAAGTTCATAAAAAAGGCTGCCTTGAATGTTTTTTTTATGACGACTCTGGTCAAAAATGTTGATTTTTTATTGTTTCCAATTTAAATACTTGAGTAATTTTTGATTTGTTAGTTTGCTGGGTACATGCCATGTGATCTTTCTTATTCAATGTTGTCGGTAAACTTGCTTAAAATTTTTTAAGCTCAATCAACTATGGATAGAACAATGAAAACAAAATTATCTATTATTACACTTGCGCTTGTTCCTTGTTTGGCTGCTGCGCAACTACCTGAAACAAGTATTAAACAATCAGTAACTGCAAGCAGTGATTCGCTTATTGTTAAATACAAAAAAAATGTGTCAGCTAAAATGCGTAAGCAAGCTCGTTCGTTAGTGAGAGCTAAAATCTCTGACATGAACAGCGATGAGGTTGATGATAACTATAAGTCTTTACTTTCAGGCCGCTTAGCTAAATTTAAAGTAACGGGTATGAGTACTAAAGAGGCAATAAAACGCCTTAAAACTCATCAGGCTATTGAATATGTTGAACCAGACTACCGTGTAAGTATTGCCACTACGCCAAATGATCCGCGTTTTGGTGACCTATGGGGTTTAAATAACGAAGGTCAAACCGGTGGTGTAGCTGACGCCGATATTGATGCACCTGAAGCGTGGTCAATTTCTACGGGTAGTAGAGATGTGGTTGTTGGTGTGATTGATACAGGTGTTGATTACAGTCACCCCGATCTTTTAGCAAATGCTTGGGTTAACCCTGGTGAGATTGCTGGCGATGGAATTGATAACGACGGTAACGGTTATGTTGATGATGTTCATGGCATCAATGCAATTACTAACTCAGGCAACCCAATGGACGATCAAGGGCATGGTACGCATGTTTCAGGAACCATTGGTGCAAGTGGCAACAATAACGAAGGTATTGTGGGTGTAAACCATGATGTATCTATCGCTGGTTGTAAATTTTTAGATGCTTCAGGTAGTGGTTCAACGTCAGATGCCATTAAATGTATTGACTACATGGTTGGTCTTAAAAACTCAGGTGTTAACCTTCGCGTACTAAATAATAGTTGGGGTGGAGGCGGTTATAGCCAAGCTTTAACCGATGCAATAACGGCCAGTGAAGACGCAGACATTTTATTCGTAGCAGCAGCAGGGAATGACGCAGTAGATAACGATGTAAACCCGCACTACCCATCTAACTACGAAAACGACAGTGTGCTATCAATCGCAAGTACAGATAGCAGTGATAATATGTCTGGTTTTTCGCAGTGGGGCCTAGAAAGTGTTGATATGGGCGCGCCGGGTAGCGCTATTCTTTCAACTATTCCTGGTGGCGGTTACGCTACTTATTCTGGGACTTCAATGGCAACACCACATGTTGCAGGTGTGGCTGCTCTTGTTCTTTCAGTAAACCCAGATTTAACAACAGTAGAGTTAAAAGAGCTGCTAATGAGCAGCGGCGATGCTAATACTGCTTTAACAGGTAAAACAGTTGCAGGTACGCGTTTAAATGCAAACCAGGCATTATTAGATGCTGATCCTACACCTGGCTTTAAATTATCGGTTACTCCTACAACTCAGCAAGCAACCGTAGGCGATACAGTTACCTACACGTTTGAGATTGGTTCGATTGCGCAATGGGATGGCGATATAGCGCTTTTGCTTAGTTCTAGTTTGGAGGGGGCTTCACTAAGTGCTTCTACGGCACGCCCAGGTGATGAGGTTGTGTTAACTGTAAATACGTTTGATGACACGCCTTGGGGCAATTATGACTTTACTGTTGAGGCAAGTACAGATCAGCAGTTAAAAACACAAACTGTGTCATTAATGCTACAACCTGCAGGCTTAAACGATTTTACATATAGCAGTGATGAAAACATATCTATTCCAGATAACGATCCACAAGGTGCAAGCTCTGTAATTACCGTTGCTGATGATTTAACTATTTTTGGTACTTCTGCCGATGTAAACATTACACACACTTGGTCTGGTGACTTGGTATTAACGTTAACATCAGCTCAAGGTTCAGAAGTTACTTTACAGAGTAATGAAGGTGGCAGTGACGATGATATTGTTAAAACATTCACATCAAGCGCCTTTAACGGCGAAGTTGCAACTGGGGATTGGACACTTCATGTTGTAGATACTGCGGGTGCTGATGTTGGTAACATTAATGGCTGGTCTCTTACTTTTATTGCGATTGGAGAGGTTACTCCTCAGCCGCCACAAGCTAATTTTGACGCTGAAATAGAGGGCTTAACGGCCATGTTTACAGATGCAAGCACTGATGCTAATAACGATATTACGCAGTGGAGCTGGAACTTTGGTGATGGTGCAACATCGTCTGATCAAAACCCAACTCATGTATATGCTGGCTCTGGCAGCTACAACGTTGAATTAACCGTAACAGACAGCGAAGGTAATACGAGTACGTATATGCAAACGGTTGTTGTTAGTGATGTAGATATTGAGCTTACATTAAAACGCGCTAATAAATCACGCTTGGGTACTATGCGTGTAGATCTTAGCTGGGACACAGTGGGAGCTGAATCGATGAACGTTTACCGTAATGGTGAACTAATTGATACTACGTCGGATAACGGCCGCTACCGTGATTATGAGCGTGGTGCTTCACTATCAAGCTACGATTACCAATTGTGTGTTTCTGAAAATGTATGTTCTAACATCGTAACAGTAACATTTAATTAAGTAACACCCCCTTAGAGTAAACAAAGCCCAGCTATGCTGGGCTTTTTTGTTTTAAGTTATTAAAGTGTAATTTTAAATAGACTACAACTAGGCTTTTTTATAGGGGTGGGTTTTAAGCCAGTGCTCGGCGATTTGCTCGCGCGTGGCAAACCATACCTGCTCATGCGAGCTGGCATACTCTAAAAACCGTGCGAGGGCTTTTATGCGCCCAGGGCGGCCAATTAAGCGACAATGCAGCCCTATCGACATCATTTTTGGGGCGTTTTCACCTTGTGGGTCGCCTTCTTCATAAAGCGTATCAAAGGCATCTTTTAAATAGTTATAAAATTGATCCCCGGCATTAAAGCCTTGCACCGCAGCAAAGCGCATATCGTTTACATCAAGGGTGTAGGGCACTATTAACTGTGGCTTACCTTCTTTAATACTGTAAAAGGGTAAATCGTCGCTGTAATCGTCAGCGTCATATAAAAACGAGCCATTTTCTACCACAAGGGCTGCAGTATTTGGGCTTGTGCGCCCGGTATACCAGCCTTTGGGTTTTTTACCGGTAAGCGTTTGAATTATTTCAATGGATTTTTGCATGTGCTCGCGCTCGGTTTGCTTATCTATATGTTGATAATTAATCCAGCGCAGGCCGTGGCTTGCTATTTCGTGTCCAGCTTCAACAAAGGCTTTAGCTATATCGGGATGGCGCTCAAGGGCCATTGCCACAGCAAAAATGGTGACCGGTATATCGTATTTTTTAAAGAGTTTAAGTAAACGCCATACACCCGCGCGGGAGCCATATTCGTAAATGGACTCCATGCTTATATGGCGGTCTTCTACATGCGGGGCACTGACTATTTCTGATAAAAATGTTTCGGCCGCTGCATCCCCATGTAATACACTGTTTTCGCCGCCTTCTTCGTAATTTAATACCACTTGTACAGCAATGCGGGCTTTATTAGGCCAATTTGCATGGGGTACTTGTGAGCCATAACCAATTAAATCGCGCGGGTAGTGTTTAAATTGCTCGCTCATGTTATTGCTCCTTTTTAAGTGCTGTGAGCCAAGAGCCTAGCGTTTCGCGTTCAGCATCAGTCATTTTGGTCATATTTGCCAATGGCATGTCTTTGGTTATAACCGCGCGGGTATGAATAAGCGTGCTGGCTTTTTTTACATCATTAATAGAGTCGAGCTTAAAGCCAAGCGGCGCTGTTTGAAAAAGCTTTGATGTAGGTGTTTCACTGTGGCACTGTGTGCAGTGCTTGCTGATTATATCCCACGCTTGAGTGTCGGTAATGCTGGCTTGTAAAGGCGCGCTTTCGCCTGTATTTGTTGGGCTGCTAGGCCACGGAGCTATAGCCAGCATTAGGGCAAAAAAGGCGGCAATACCGCTTACAAGCACTGAAGGTTTATTAATACCTTGGTGCTTTAAGTTAAAGTAATGACGTATCCACATGCCAATACCAAATAACGCAATTAATATAAGCCAGCCAAAGTTGTGGCTGTAGGTATATGGAAAGTGGTTGCTTAGCATAATAAATACCACTGGTAACGTGGCATAGTTGTTATGAATAGAGCACAGCTTTGCTTTTAAACCCGGTGCGGAGTCGGGAATACGGCCAGCTTCTACTTCGCTTACCATGTAGCGCTGCCCTGGCATAATTATGTGGTACACATTGCCAACCATACACGTACCAATAAGCGCACCAACATGAATATACACAGCGCGGTCACTAAATAGCTGGTCAACCCCGTAAGTCCAAAGGGCCAATAGGCCAATAACCACAGCAATAAACGCTTTACCGTTTTCAACGAGCGGGGTTTTGCACAATAAACGATAAACACCATAACCTAAGCCAATAAAGCCAAGCGACGCGCCAATAGCGGCAAATTTACTTAGCTCACTTTTACTGTTATCGATTAGGTAAACATCGGCGCCAACATAATAAAGTAGGCTAAATAATAAAATACCGGAGATCCACGTTGTGTAGGCTTCCCATTTAAACCAATGCAGGGTGTGGGGCATTTTTTCAGGGCCATTTTGATACTTAGCCACTTCGTAAAAGCCACCGCCGTGCACGGCCCATAAATCGCCTTTTATGCCTTTGTCTTGTTTCCATTGTGGCGGGGTTTGTAAGTTATTATCAAGCCACGCAAAATAAAACGACGCCCCAATCCACGCAATGCCTGCAATTACATGAAAATAACGCAGGACTAAATGAGCAAGCTCAAATAAATAGTTTTCCATTAGGTTAAGCCTCTTCTAATTGCGGTGTGTGGGTGGTTGTAAACTGTTTTTTATCATCGCGTTTATAAACGCTTTTACCCATAATGTAGGTTTGCTCAATACAGCGATCATCGCCTAGCATCATCATGGCAAAAAGTTGCTCGTGTAGTGTTTTAGCATGGCCAATTCTAAATTTTAAAAATGAAGTAGCCGCGTAATCCATGACTATAAAGTCGGCTTCACAACCGGTTGCAAAATTACCTATGGTGCCTTCTAAATCTAGCGCCCGTGCGCCGCCAAGCGTCGCTAAATATAGGCCTTTAAAAGCCGAGAACTTTTGACCTTGAAGCTGTTGAATTTTGTACGCTTCATTACCTGTTTGTAGCATAGAAAAACTTGTGCCTGCGCCTACATCGGTACCCATACCTACGTTAATACCGTGCTCTTCACAGGCTTTTAAATTTAAAAGGCCCGAACCTAAAAATAAGTTAGAAGTAGGGCAGTGCGAAATAGCCGCGTTGTTATCTGCAAGGCAGCAAAGCTCGCGCTCAGATAAATGAATACTATGAGCAAATACCGAGCGTTTACGCACCATTTTAGCTTGCTCGTAAACACTCAAGTAATCATCTGCGTCGGGGAATAACCCTTTTACCCATTCGCACTCGTCTTTGTTTTCAGATAAGTGCGTATGTAGGTAAGTGTCGGGGTATTCTTCTAATAGTTGAGTACATTTTTGAAGTTGCTCAGGGGTTGATGTAGGCGCAAAACGTGGCGTTACCGCATAGCTTAACCTATCAACATTGTGCCATTTTTCTATGAGTGTTTTTGATTGATCGTAACTGGTTTGCGCGCAATCAGATAAATCGTCAGGGCAGTTTCTGTCCATCATCACCTTACCGGCAATCATGCGTAAATTACGTTTTTGAGATTCGCTAAAAAAGGCATCAACCGATTGCGGGTGCACCGTGCCAAATACCAATGCGGTGGTGGTGCCGTTACGTAATAACTCATCTAAAAAGCGGTTTGAAACCTCACTTGAGTACACTTCACTGGCAAACTTTTTTTCGGTTGGGAAGGCGTACTCGGTAAGCCAACTTAAAAGCTGCTCGCCATACGCGCCGACCATTTCGGTTTGCGGCAAATGTATGTGCGTGTCTATCATGCCGGGCATAACCAATTTGCCATCGTGGCGAATAAGAGTGGCTGATTTATCTAAGCTTGGCAGTATGTCTTGCTCGTAACCAAGGTCAACCACTTTGCCGTTTTGAATAACTAACGCGCCTTTTTCAAAATAGCGATGGGCGGTGTCGCCCGCTATGGCTGGGTCGTCAACAAAGTCGAGTATGTTGGCACAAATTACGGTTAATTTATTATTGTTTTGCGTGCTCATTGTTAGCTACCTCTGTACGTAGAGTAGCCAAATGGGCTAAGTAATAATGGAATGTGATGATGTTTTTGATCTTGTAATCTAAAGGTAATTTGCGCCTCTGGGTAAAACGCTGGAGTAGGTTGGTTTTTATAGTAACTATCTAAATCAAATACCAACTTATAGGTTGCAAATTCTACGTCTGTATTTAGCCAGTCGGTAATACGCCCGTCGCTATTTGTTTTACCTTGGGCAATTAATTCCCACTTGTTATTAGTGTATACAAACAATTGTACAGCTACATCGGCTGCAGGTTTACCTGTGCTGGTATCGAGAATATGGGTAGTAATAGGGCTTTTGTTCATACTTTTATTCATATTAGGGACTCCAATCTTATTTTTGTTATTTTGGCTTGTTCGCCCGCAGCTATATTAAGCTCTGTGCTGCGAGTGTTGTGTATACGCTGCTCAATAAGTTCAAGCATTTGCTCAGCACTTTTGCCGCTGGCACACACAATAAATATAAAGCCAAATTTACTGAGGTATTCTTTATTTAGCGCAATCATTTTTTTAAGGGTTTGCTCGTTTGCTTTGCTCATTCCCGATTGTTCGTGCCCCGCTTTTTGCGCTGTAGCGGCGTACTTTTTACTTAATGTTGATAAATCGCCAATTTGCGGGTGGCCTTCAAAAGCGGCTAAATAATCGCTCTCAGCGAGATGTTCCCATACGCTTTGCGCGCTCTGGTATAGGTGCTCTTTACTCTCAAATGGCATGGTATTTAGCATACCGCTTACCCAGTTAGGGGCGGCGCAACAGTGCTCTAAGGCTTGGTAAGCTTGCGCTTCATTTAGGTTATTAATTTTTAAGCTACTCATGCATCTACTTCCTCTTGCGTGGTGCTAATTAAGGCATTTTTAAGTGAACGCCATTGCACACCTTGGCGTTTAGGCGCATGGGCTTGAATAGCCTGGTAAAGACCAATTAGCTGCCCACTAATTGAAATTGCCACTTCCATTGGGAGCTTACCCGTTACATTTTCAAGCCCAACAGGGCAGGTCATTTGCTTTATTTGCTCGGTGGTAAAATCGCGATGAGCTAAGCGCTGCTTAAAGCGTTTTGCTTTGGTATCAGAGCCAATAACGCCAAGCCAATTGGCATCAGCGCGTTTAATAATGGCTTGTGTGAGTGCAAAGTCGAGCTGGTGGTTATGGGTTAATATTAAGAAATTATTAGCCTTTGGTGCGCGTTTAACTTGCTCTGTTGGTTCTTCATCAACCACTTTTATAACGTTATTAGGAATGTTCTGTGGGAATACATCGGCGCGGCTATCTATCCAACGTATACGCATAGGTAACTGCGCCAATATACCAATAAGCGCCTGTGCTACATGGCCTGCGCCGTATATGTCGAGGGTAAAGCGCGCGCATTGCATGCACTCAAGCATCACGGTGGCAGCTCCGCCGCAGCACTGGCCTAAATTTGCACCTAGGTTAAATTGCTCTATCACTTGCGCCGCCTCACCTTTGGCAAGCAGTTCGCGGGCTTTTTCTATTACTACGTACTCAAGATGGCCACCGCCAAGGGTGTCGTAAATATGCTCGCCACTTATTACCATTTTAGAGCCTGTGCCTCGTGGGGTTGAGCCATTGGTTCCCAGCACTGTCGCAATAACATAGTTAGTGCCGCTTTGTTCGTGCTCGTTTATAGCTTGCGCCCAGTTTTGAGTATGAAAACCCTGAAACGACTCATTTAAATTAGCCATGTTGACGTTCCTTAAACCAGCTAGCGGTTTGCTCAATTGCGTTTAATACACGCTCAGGTGTTGCAGGCGTATCAAGTGGGGCAGTGTATTTGTAATCGGCCACACTGCTTATGGCATTACGAATCGCACTCCACACACTAAAGGCCAGCATAAACGGCGGCTCGCCAACTGCTTTTGATCTAAATACGGTGGTTTCTGGGTTGGCCGAATTATATAAATTGACGTTAAATTCGGCAGGGGTATCGCCAATAGCCGGAATTTTATAGTTAGCAGGGCCAAAGCTTGCAAGCTGGCCTTTATCATTCCATTGTAAGTCTTCGGTGGTAAGCCAGCCCATACCTTGCACAAAAGCCCCTTCAATTTGCCCTATATCAAGTGCTGGGTTAATTGAGCTGCCCACATCGTGCAAAATATCAACACGGGTTACGGTGTTTTCGCCTGTTAGCGTATCTACTTCTACTTCACTCAGTGCTACGCCGTGTGCGTAGTAAAAAAATGGGCGGCCTTCGCCTTTCGCTCTATCGTAATGAATTTTAGGCGTGGCGTAATAACCCGTTGATGAAAGCGATATACGGTTCATGTAAGCAAGGTTTGCAAGTTCGCTAAAGCTAATTTCACCTTTGTTAAAGGTAATTAGGTTATCTTTAAATACAACACTTTGGCTGTCTACTTCAAAGTGCTCGCTTATAAAGTGTGTTAAGCGCTCTTTTATAGTGTTTACAGCATTTAGCGCTGCCATGCCGTTTAGGTCGGTACCGCTTGAAGCAGCGGTTGGCGAGGTGTTTGGTACTTTATCGGTACGGGTTGCGCTTATGCTTATGGCGTCAAAATCAACACCAAACCCATGGGCTACTATTTGCGCTATTTTAGTGTTTAACCCTTGGCCCATTTCGGTGCCGCCATGGTTTAAATGTATCGAGCCATCACTATATACATGCACGAGTGCTCCCGCCTGGTTTAAGTGCTGTACGGTAAACGATATACCGTATTTTACCGGCGTCATCGCAAGGCCTTTTTTGATAATAGGGGATGATGCGTTAAAGGCTTTAATGGCCTTTTTTCGCGCCCAGTAATCACCCGATTCCTCAAGCTGGGCAATCATATCTTTTAAAATATGCTGCTCTACTGTTTGATGATACGGCGTGGTGTCGCGGCCTTTTTTGTATAAATTAAGTTTTCGGATCTCAAGCGGATCTTTACCTAATTTAGCGGCAATATCGTCCATTATTAGCTCTGCCATGATCATGCCTTGCGGGCCACCAAATCCTCTAAATGCGGTGTGGCTTACGGTATTAACTTTGCAACGATTACCTTTAATGGTGGCGGCTGGGTAGTAATACGCGTTATCGGCATGAAACATTGCGCGGTCTACAATGGCATCAGATAAGTCAGGCGAATAACCACAAAACCCATTTACAGTTACATCAGCGCCTTCAATTAGGCCATTTTCGTCAAACCCTACATGGTATCGGTTATAAAATGGGTGGCGCTTACCGGTAAGTTTAAAGTCGTCGCTGCGGGCTAGGCGCATTTTTACTGCGCAGCCAAGGTAATAAACCGCAAGCGCTGCAAGGCAAGCCCACGGTGCACCTTGGGTTTCTTTACCACCAAAGGCACCGCCCATACGGCGAGTTTCTACGTTTACAAAGCTAAATGGCTTTTTTAAAATTTTGGCAACTAAGTGCTGCACCTCTGTTGGGTGCTGCGTAGAACATTGAACATGGATCCCGCCGTCGTTATCGGGCTGAGCAAGTGCTATTTGTCCCTCAAGGTAAAAGTGTTCTTGCCCGCCTATGTGTATTTCGCCTTTAAGCTGGTGGGCTGCATTATTTATGGCTTGCTCGCTATTACCACGCTGTAGTGAATGTGGCGGCCTTACCCAGTGCTCTTTTTTTATCGCTTCTTTAATATCCAGTATGGGTGTGGTTTGCTCGCACTCTATAATCACTAAGCGAGCAGCGCGGCGCGCAATGGCGTAGCTGTCGGCAACGACTACCAGCACAGGTTGCCCGTGGTATTGAATTTCATGGCTAGTAAGCAGTACATCACCTGGAAATACTGGGCCAATATCAAGCTTACCTGGTACATCATCGGCCGATAAAATACGCTTAACACCTGCAATTTCAAGCGCTTTACTTGTATCAATTGATTTAATAAAGCCGCTGGTAATGGGCGCAAGTACAGGATAGGCGTGTAAGCAGCCATGAGGCTCTGGGTTATCGTCGGCGTAGTTTGCATTACCACATACTTGTTTTATTGCGCTTTCGTGATACTTAGATTGGCCAACACTTCCGCCTTGGGCTTTTAGTTTATCCATTTCAAAGTGACGCATGTGAGATCCTCGTAATGGCAATGTTGTTATTATTTTTATTGCTACTAGGCTGTGCACCGCAAAACTCAATACCAATACGTTGTAGCAAGTTTTTGCTTACCGTAGTGCGGTAATGTGCGCTGCTGCGAACATCGCTCATGGGGGCAAAGTCATCATTTATAGCATTAGCGGCATCTATAAACGTGCTTACTTGTAAGGGCTGAGCATTAAGCTTTTGCTCTATGTGCGTGGCGCGTTTGGGTATTGCAGCCATACCGCCCATGGCGCAGCGGGCATTGCTAATTACACCTTGTGCTTGCTCAATAGCTAGGACTAAACACACGGTAGATATATCATCTTCAAAGCGTTTTGAAATTTTATGGCACGCAAGCTTTAACGAGTCTGGGCGTTTTGGCACTGTAATTTTGCTAATGACTTCATCGCTTTTAATTACTGTTTTTTTGTAATCAACAAAGTAGTCGGCCACGTTTATAGTGCGTGTGCCTGCTGCGCTTAATAAATCTAGAGTGGCATTAAGTGCAATTAATAATGGGGCTGGATCGCCGATAGGAGAGGCATTTCCTATGCTGCCACCTAAGGTGCCACTGTTACGTACTTGGTTAGAGCCAAGGCGTTCAAACAGCTCTTTAGACTCAGGGTAGTAATTGTAAAAAGTATCTACAAACTGGCTGTAAGGGAGTGCTGCACCAATATGTAGCTCTCCGTTATTATCGCTTAATGTGCACAGCTCTTTAGCTTGGCTTAGGGATATTATTACATCGGGTAATAGCATATTTTGGCTAAGCTCAATGGCAAAATCGGTGCCACCAGCAACCAAGTGTGCATGCGGGTAAAGCGCTTTTAGTTCAACAAGCTGCTTAGCATTTTGTGGCAAGTAGAATTTGCGAGGACCATTTTTTAAAAATGGAACGTCGTCATCATATTGCGTATTAAGTGAGGCTTTAAACTGAGCTGCCATGGCTGAGTAAGGCTCATTTTTGCGCTCATAGCTGTAGGCTTTTTCTACCGCTAGTAAAATAGGGCTGTAACCAGTACAACGGCACAAGTTACCACCTAAAGCATGAATAGCGGCTTTTTTACCGGGGTAACGCGGGTTATTAATATAAAGCGCCAACATGCTCATTATTATACCTGGGGTGCAAAAACCGCATTGCGAACCATGACACTCTACTAATGCGCGTTGTACTGGGTGTAAGTCATCAAGAGTTGGGTACAGCCCCGTTGTTATAGCCTCTACGGTTACTATGTGTTTTGCGTGTGCATTGCCTAATAAAAGCAGGCAGCTGTTCATGGTTTGGTAGTGCCAAACTGGGTTACCGTTTGAGTTTGTTTTTTCTTCGCCGACTAAAATTGTGCACGCGCCGCAATCGCCTGTAGCACACCCTTCTTTGGTGCCCACTTTCCCTTTTTTGGTGCGTAGCCAGTCCAAAATGGTGAGACTTGGCGAACATTCTTGTACTTCTATTGGCGTGTCATTTAATAAAAACTGAATCACACAGGCCCCCTTAGCTTTTTAACACCTTGTTTTTAATAAGGTTTATTGTCTGCTTTTTCGTATTGTTATTGCGCAAGTAAGAAAAAAGCTGTTTTATTATAATGAGTACTTTGCAGTTAATATGCCAAATCTGACCGATCGGTTAGCTTTTTACTTTTGAAGAGAGTAAATAAGGTTTTAAATGAAGTTTATAAAGTTGTAAAAAGGTTTTAAGTTACTTATTTTAATTGCTATTATCTGGTTTTTATCGAGTAGTTAAGTTTTAATTTGTTATTTTTTGCATGACTTTTTAATCGCTTTTATGTGTTAACTTGACCAATAGGATATGTTTTTTCTTGCAAGCTATGTGCTTTTAAAAAGTGCATTTATATAATTATTTAAAATTACATAAGCGAAGATGTTTTTTAGCTAGGTTGAATGCTTTTTAGAAAAAACGAGGTCTTAGTTAGCCATTACAGATTTAATAGGCTCATAATGAACTTAACACACACAAATAACGCACTCACCACTTTACTTGCTCTTAGTTTTGGATTGCTTGGCGTATCGTTTGCTTTGGGTGCAAACCCAAATGCACTTGTAGCAACATTTGAATTTTATGGGTTCGATACTTCACTAAATAATAAAATGATAGGCTTGCTAACCGGAAGCACTATGATTGCATTAGCACTTGCCACTCTAGCCGCGCATTTAAAATTAATAAAGCCTACACCAGCATTAGTTCTCGCGTTAATTGTTAGCATAGTGCCTTTACTTACTTTATTAGCCAGCAACCGTTGGATGGCCCAGTTAGGCGGCTTTCCAATTATTGGCAGTGGGCAAGGCATTATTAAATACTTTGCAGTCATCCCTTTGTATTTATTTTTGTTTTATAAAAATAAGCTAACAGACAAACAACACGTACTTTTAAACTTTATACCGGTTGCTATGGTTTTACTGTGGATTGGTGGCATGAAGTTTTATGAGTTTGAAGCCAAAGCCATTGTAAGCCTGGTAGAAACCTCACCGTTTATGTCGTGGTTATACACGGTATTTAGTGTGCAAGGCGCATCAAACGTAATTGGTGGGTTTGATGTGTTATTTGCAGTGCTAATTGGCATAGGCATTTTACTTAACAATAAAAAGCTCATTATTGTTAGTGGCTTAGCGTGTTTAAGTGTGTTTTTAATGACCCAAACATTTTTAATTACCGCAAACGGTGCGTTTAGCTCAAGCACGTTATTAGGGCGTTTAGGGCAATTTGTAATTAAAGATTTATGGTATGTAGGCAACTTAGTGGTTATTGCCACTTTAATGCTATTTAAACCAGCTAAATAAAGAGAACTGTATGATCAGTTGCCATCAATACGACTACATCGAAGTTGCCTGTATCCACCATTTAAGCATTGAGCTTATATTAAAAAATGGCGATGTTGTGTGTGGGGTAGCAACTGATACAAAACGCAATGCTAATAGAGACGAATGCATAGTTGTTAACGTAAACAGCGAGCTGCAACTTATTGTGCTTACTACAATCAGCGTTCTTAAAGCGCGTGAGAGTAATCCATACTTTGACCACATTGACTTTGATTTTCAGTAAATACCTTACCTATTCGTTTTATCATAAATACCTCAGCGAGCCTGTATCATCAATATGATAAGGCTCGCTTATCTAGCCAATGCTTTAACTCATACGTGCTAAATGCCCAAAGCCAAAATTTACCTTTAGAATAAACTGTTCACATAAACAGCTATTTTGACTTTGTCCAATAACATTATTAAAAGTCGTTTTGGTGCAAAGTAACAAAGGCTTTTTCAATGCATGCCTAATTGCTTGTTTACATTGCAGTTATTTAGTGGAATTATTGGGCGATGTAATATGCGCCGTTTTGGGATGTTATAACCCACCAAAGTGGTGTTCAATAAGATGTTATATTTACAAGGAAGTTTAGTGAAGCTATCGATCACATTTTTATTTACCTTCTTTATGGCTTTTAATGTAATAGCTGAAACTTGTGATACAGCTAATTCGCAAGTATATCCAAACTATGTTTCTGATCTAAAGTCACAAATAGATACTGTTGTTTTGTTTAATCTAAAGTTTCTGGCTAATGAGTTAAAATCTAACGGTATTAAAGAAAGCGATATATCTAAAAACATATCTGCTTATACTTTTACTCTTGATGAACTTCACAAAAAAATTGCAATAGTAGGTATATACAAACCCAACGAAAATAGCTGCGATTTTTATATATATAAAGTAGACGGTGCACCAAAAGGCTATGGTAGCTATGTATTTGTTCGCCTTAAAGGTAATAAATTGATTAACTTATCATTTGAAACATCAGATACTTTATTTAACGGTAGTCAGGTTTCTCAATTAACTTTTATTGGTATTAAGTAAATATAACAACACGCCCTGAGGTGGACGACTAGTAAAATTTAGCTATTAATTGCAAATTTTAAAAGTGGTGAGCCTCTGCGTTTCAATGCTGCTAAATATGTCGATTCATCGTAGGGTGTATTCGTTTTCCAACACCTAAATACAATCCTTATCCATTTAAATGCCAGTGATCTAATAATGCTATTATGCGGCTTACCCTTGGCTTTTTGTTGCTCATAATACGCCTTAGCCCAAAATGAATAACGAATAGAAAAGCCTGCCCATTCTACAAATGTTTGCCTTAAAAAAGTGGGGCAACTATAACGCCAATGCGTCCACATTTTTTGACCACTGCGCTCAATAACAGGCGCTATACCCGCGTACTTTTGAAGTTCTGCAGCATCATTGTAACGCGCACGATTACTTCCAAAAGCAACAAGTAAACGTGGGCCGAGTTGTGGACCTGCGCCGGGTAAGCTATCAAATATCTTTTTATCCTGCTGGGCTCTATAAGCCGATTTTATTGCTTTATCGAGCTTTTCAATGCCCTTTAATAACACTTTAAATTGCGTGATAAGCACTTCAACGAGCATTTGATTAGGTACAATTACTCCTTCGTCCAAAGTTAATGGCATCGCATTTTTAATACTGTCTAGTCGTGCA
>NZ_LOFI01000011.1:0-46205 GCF_001469195.1 Pseudoalteromonas sp. 10-33
TAGCTTCAAGCTCCTGAATTTTAAGCTGTTCAGGAGTAAGAGCTTTAGAGTTTGGTGTTGTGCCACCACGCTCATCTTGTAATTGTTTAACCCAGCGACGAAGAGCTGTTTCACCGACTTCTAGTGAGCGAGCAGCTTCAGGGAATGAGTATCCTTCATCAAGGACTAATTTTGCTGAATCAAGTTTAAACTCTTGAGAAAAAGAGCGACGTTGTTTTGTCATAGAACACCTCAGTTTGAGTGGTAATAATACCACCTAAATTGGTGTCCGGTTTCATTGAATCACAACACTTTTCTTATTTTAGTGCGAAAACATCCTCATTTTGTGAACTTATATTAATAACAAATAGTGTAAGTTATTACCAGTTATAAGTATTATGCTTATTTAAACATGTGAAAAAGGGAAAGTATTCTTTTATTATTACGAAGACAATTACAACCCACCTGAATGTCTGGTTATCGCTCAAAGCCGCCATTAGAGCATTTGAATTAACTCGTTTTGGGGTAGAAACGAGTTAAACCTGAAAGGCAACTTCACGCCCTGAGCCACTCGACAACATAAAATATTGATTATAACTGGCAAGGTATTTTACTGTGTCGGATGGCCCTTCGCTTATCCGACCTACACTAGCTGATGAAGTAATCAAGTTTGATAAAATATCATGAATCAAACCTGAGTGTTTAAGTTAAAACGTATTCAACTAACAGCTAAAAACTAATAGCTAGCTATTCTCAAACCTGGGGACTTTTCGCTTATCGGCTTTGCTCATAGTCAGTTCTGCTACTTCCTCTTGCTTTAACTTGTCGGGTTTGTCCTCTAATGACTGCTGATTGGCATTTTCATAAGAAAGCTCAGTAAGCAGCGCAAAGTGGTCTGAGCCATATTTTGCGAGGCGCTTAATACGTTTTACTTTAAACCCTTGGCTATGAAATAGGTGATCGAGCGGCCAGCGCATAAAAAAGTAACCAGCATGGAATGTGTTATAAAAACCGCGACCTTTACGGGGATCTAAAAAGCCACTTATTTGCATAAATAAACGTGTGCTGCGCGACCAAGCTACATCATTTAAATCGCCCGCTACAATGGTTGGGCGAGTTGGATTTTTTACCGCTTTGGCAACCATGATTAATTCGCTATCACGCGGACGCGATGAATCTTCTTCAGTTGGGCTAGGTGGTGCGGGGTGAATAAAGTGCCCTTGCATTTTTAGGCCTTCGTCGTTTTCAAATAAAATATGAATTGAAGGAATATCGTCTTCTATTAATTCACATATTTGGGCATCGAGTAATTTAAATTTGCTGTATAAATGCATACCGTAGCGGTTGTCTTTCGGGCATTCAATATAGTAAGGGTAATCTTTTTTTAGCACCGATAGCTTTTCTTCCCACCAGCTATCGCTTTCAAGGGTAATGAGTAAATCAGGTTTATGCTGATTTACCAAGGTTATTAGTTGCTCACTATTGTGGTTTGACATAAGCACATTAGCCGACATAATTCTTATACTGTGCTCGCTGTTTTTGCTCGCGCTTTGTACTTCTTTTTTTGCAAGCCAAGTATAAGGAAAGATCCACTTACCTTGTAAAACCATAATAATTACAGATGCGAGCGTAATATAAATATAATGCGTATCACTATTTAGCCATAACAAAAATAGTGAACTAACAAATATAAAACTAGCAATATAAAACACTTGTAAGCGAACAAAGTCGCAACTTCTAACCAAGTAGTGTTGGCTGTATGACATAGGTAATAACGTAACCAGTAAAAAAAAGCCTGCAGTTACAGCCAGCAATGTAAGCATTACTTAAATCCCTTTATATTAACGGTTCAAAATTGATAAGATTTCTCGTGTGTCGTGTACTAAGTGAATAATTTTACGGTCGATTTCAATACTTACAGTACCATTATTTTTCGAACGTTCAACAACTCTACCACGTTTGTATATATCAACTTCTAAAATGTCGCCGGTATGGTAACGCTTACTTTTACCCGGTGGGGTCCACCCTGCACGAAGTAGCTGCTTTTTCTCTTTTTTAGAAAGAGAGTTATTATCATGATGCTTGTGTTTTTTATGGCCAACCTTTTACCTTGGTTCTGGCCATGATTGTCTTTGTTTGGGTTAGCTTGTGCCCCAACAGATGACAGCGCAAGTGTGATGAGTGCGATATAAATAGCTGCTTTCATAAGTATCTCCAGTGCTAAAAGTCATCTAAGACTAACAAGCTAGGATGAACATCAAATGAAATAGCGCTTAAATTTACGGTGTTAACGGTGTTTGTACTGGGTTTTGCAATGACTGCGCATAATAGCGGGATCGCGTAACTTTAAGTGCTTAGTTTTACGCCCTGCGTGGCGCTTACGCCACACTTTAAAGCTTCCCTTAGAAATATGATCTCGAATAAAAACAACGAGCTGAGGGTACTTTAATCCGTATAACTGCTCAATGGCTTCGAAGGGTGTTCTGTCTTCCCATGCCATTTCTATGATGCGTGATTGCTGCTCTGCGTCAAACATAATGCCTTCCAAAAATGTTTATATACGCGTTAAAAAAACGCATAGATCATCAATTTCATGAGTCACTTTAAAATTAAAAAATAGGTTATATACTTAAAAGAAAATGGATTTGATAGTTATGCGCTTTATTTTATTAATCTTCGCTTTAACGGCGTCATCGTTAGCCTTTGCTGAGCCAGGTAAAACATTGCGCTGCGTTACAACTCACTACCCGCCTTATACTATTTTCGACGAGCAAAAAAACACATTTACAGGCTCAGACATTGATCTGATAAATTACTTAAAGCAAAGCTTAGGTTTAAACATTAAAGTAATACACTTACCTTGGGCACGTGTAAAAAAAGAAATGATTCTAAACTATTACGACTGTTATTTTTCCTTGGCAACAAATACACTACGCGAAAAACATTTAGAGTTTACTCAGCACCCTACACATGTCACCAAGTTTGGACTATTTGCTTTAAATAAAAACTCGCTAAATAATGAAGACTTTTCTCACACTAGAATAGCTATGCTACGAGGCGTTGCCTTACCTAATGAAATAGCTGATAAATACAAAATATTGCCTAAAAATATAATGCATACACTTTCAACGTCAGATTCTTTCAAGTTATTAGAAAAAAAGCGTGTTGATTTTATAATCACTAATTATCAAGCTGGGCTTTGGTTTGCAAAAAACAGTGTCGGCATTCACGCTCGTCAGTTCCATGAATCCAGCTTACCTGTTTATATTGCATTTAAACCAGGTGTCGTCGACATAAACATAATTAATGAACAAATTAAACGCTTTAATGACCGCTAATTGGTTAGCGTTAGTATGTGCTTTAACGCAACAAGTTTAAATACATACAAAAACCACATATCATCAACCTAAGCTATTTTCACAACGTTTTAGGTATGTATGAAATATTATTGTTTGCCGCTCATTTTGCCGTTTAGCCAAGCTGTTGTTGCTGATCAGAAAAGTACAGACTCAATTGAAGTTATTACCACCACAGCATCGAGGGTCGAAGCGCTTTCTACACCCCTTCCATTGTCTATTTCTACCCTAACCGAGGCGCAACTTAAGAGCATTGCACCTACTCACATTGAAGAAGCCCTGCAACGCGTTGCTGGTGCTAATGTGCAACGCGGCAATGGCCAAGAGTATTTACCTGCGCTTCGCTCGCCAGTTTTGTCTGGGGCTGGCGCATGTGGTGGTGTGCTAACTTTAGAAGATGGAATAGCGCTTCGCGCTGCGGGTTTTTGTAATATTAACGAGCTATTTGAATCGCATAGTGAAATGGCCAAACGTATTGAGGTGTTAAAAGGGCCGGGTTCAGCTTTATACGGCTCAAATGCTGTGCATGGTGTTATTAATGTAATAACACCCGACACAACTCAAGGCGGCGGTTTATTGGGCGTAGATTATGGCTCATATGGCTATGCACGCGTTAAATTACGTGCAGGGCAAGACTATGGGAACAGCGGAATTGGCATAAACGCTAGCATTACTGACGATACCGGATATCGTGATGATGAAAGTGTTAAGCAGCAAAAAGTAAACATTCGTCATCGTTTAGAGCGTGATAACTTATTGCTTACATCGGGTATAACTTATACACATTTAGATCAGCAAACAGCTGGTTTTATTACTGGATTTGAAAGCTATAAAAATGAAGATATAGCACAACAAAACTTCGACCCCGATGCCTTTAGAAAGGCAACATCTTTTCGAGCGTGGAGCAATGCAACATGGCAATTAGCCAATAACGATGTACTTTCTACCACTGTGTATATGCGCGATCAAAGTATGGACTTTTTTAAACATTTTTTGCCAGGCACACCGCTTGAAAAAAACAGTCAAACAGGTATTGGGGTTCAATCGCTTTATAAGCACAGTATAAATAACAATGTAACTCTGAACTTAGGCTTAGATGGCGAGTACACCCAAGCCGACTTTTTACAAAGTCAAAATGAGGCAACGCAAGGATCGGCATTTTTAGTCGCTACCGTGCCACAAGGTAAGCATTATGATTACGATGTTAATGCGACCCTCTATGCACCATTTGCATCACTAGATTGGCAATTAAATAAATGGCTGATAACCGCAGGGGTGCGTTACGAACACATGCAGTACGACTACACAAATAATATGCTTGCGGGCAGAACAAAAGAAGACGGCAGCGAGTGTGGGTTTGGAGGCTGTAGGTACAGCCGCCCTGCCAGCACTATAAATAGCTTTAGTAATGCCTCACCTAAACTTGGAATAAGTTACCAGTACAACAGTAATAACACGTTTTACGCTAACTTTTCTCGCGGTTACCGAGCGCCACAAGCTGCTGAGTTATATCAATTACAACGCGAGCAAACCACCGCTAATTTAAACCCAGAAATAGCTAACAACGCTGAGTTTGGTATAAAAGGATTATACAGTAAATTTAATTACGGCTTATCTGTATATGCTATGAGTAAACACAATACTATTTATCGTGATAGCGACTTTTTCACTGTAAATGATGGCAGCTCTCGCCATAGAGGGGTTGAACTTGAGCTTGATTATCAATTAACAAATAATGTGTCGGTTAACTTTGCAGGCACACATGCCAAACACAGTTACACAAATGATCAGATAATTAATGGTTTAAACATAAATGGCAACGACATAGATACGGCGCCTCGCAACATCGCAAACCTCGATGTTACTTGGCAAGCGTTTAGTAATGCACGGTTTGCATTACAGTGGCATCATGTTGGAAACTATTACACAGACCCCGAAAACTTAAATAAATACGAAGGCCACTCTGTTTTAAGTTTTAGAGCCCAATGGCAAGTAACTAAAAATGTTGATGTTTTGGCTCGTATTATTAACCTAACCGACGAAACCTATGCTGAGCGAGCTGATTACACCAGTTTTACTGGCGATAGATACTTCCCGGGTAAACCACGCAATGCAATGTTATCGGCATCGTACACTTGGTAAATAAAGCTTATTTAAACAAAGCGACTTATATGCGCTATAAGTCGTTTTGTTTTTTATTACAAGCATGCGTTTAATCAAGCATTTACAGGACTAATTTTGTGGGGTGCTATCAAATGCATCAACATGATGTAAATCATCAAGCCATGGCAGTGCTGACTTCGTCCAAATTTGTATTGAAGGTGTAAATAAATCGCGCTGATCAATCGCCCCTATGCGCAGCCCATATTTGCGATCGATAGGTGACTCATTTGTTGCATAAAGTGATGTGCCGCAATTGGCACAAAAACCTTGCGCTCGCTTATTGCCACTTTGCGCTGTTTTTACATACTCTTTAGGTTACCCTTTTGTAAAATTAACCGAATTAGGCTCTGCAATCACAACGGCTCTAAATGGGCCACTCGACATGCGTTGGCAATCACTACAGTGGCACACTACTACATTATTATTTTGTGACGTGGCCTCGTAAGTTATATCGCCACAAAAACAGCTTCCTGTGATTTTCATATAGTAATCCTCTAACATAGGCCTATAGAGCCTTCACACATCTTTACGTACTGCGCTTAAAATACATTGAGTTAGCTTATGACTTTTACTAACTCAATTGTTAGGAGCCTGCTTTTTACTTTCTAAGTAATCGACCGCTAACTGGCTCAATGCTTTAGTGCCTACTTTAAATGATGACTCATCAGCATAAAAATAAGGTGAGTGATTACTTGGTACCGTTTTTAAATCTTGGCTATTTGGCGTACCACCTAAAAATACAAATACACTGGGGATTTCTAATGCATAAAACGAAAAGTCTTCTGCACCGGTAATTTTATCCATTTCCACTACGTTATTTTTACCCGCCGCTTTTGCAAGGGTTGGTAGCATCTGCGCAGTAAGGGCTGGGTTATTAACCGTTACCGGGTAGCCTTCGTGAATATGTACATCGGCTGTTGCTCCCGACGACTTAGCAATATGTGTGGCCGTTGTTTTTATTTTTTCAAAAATCTGTGCTCTATTATTCATGTCAAAATTGCGAATAGTACCTACCATTTCAACTTTTTCAGGGATTATATTGTTACGCACCCCACCTGCTATTTTGCCAAACGAGACTATTGCTGGCTCTTTGGTTATGTTTACTTGGCGGCTCACAATATGATTAACGCCCGTTACTATTTGCGCAGCTGCTGCAATAGGATCTACACCCGTCCAAGGAGCTGAACCATGCGCTTGTCGGCCATTAACCGTTATTTCAAACCTGTCAGAACTTGCCATAGCTGGGCCGCTTCTATATCCAATTTTTCCCGTATGTAGGCTCGATGTTATGTGAAGACCAAATGCCACGTCGGGTTTATATTTAGTAAATATCCCCTCTTTTAGCATTAACTCTGCACCACCTTCTTCACCTATGGGTGCGCCTTCTTCTGCAGGCTGAAACACAAACATAATATTACCGTGAAGCTCGCTTTTCATATCGGCCAATACTTGTGCTGCCCCCATCAACATGGCGACATGCGTGTCATGCCCGCAGGCATGCATAACCCCCACATCTACACCGCGGTAGTTTGTTGTTTTTGTTGATTTAAAGGGTACATCTGTTTTTTCGGTTACAGGCAGTGCATCCATATCAGCACGTAGCATTACCGTAGGCCCCGGTTTTGCGCCTTTTAAAATACCCACTACGCCGGTGTAAGCAATGTTGGTTTGTACTTGCATACCCAACGACTTCAAATGTTTAGCCACAATACCTGCGGTACGCGTTTCGCGGTTACCCAACTCTGGGTTTTGGTGAAAGTCGCGTCGCCATTCTATTACTTGCTGCTCTACATTTTTAACGTGCTGATCAAGGTTTGCCTTTGCGTTAAATGCACCAAGCGCAGCAAGACCCAATGCCACTGAAAGTAGTGATTTTTTCATCCTATTTTCCTTTATTATTTTAATGAAACCCAACAACCGATTTAGTGTTATAGAAGAGTGCTGTTGAGTTATAGCCTACACCATTTTAAATACACTATCCTTAAACCGCACAGACGACATAGATTTACTCTGCGATACTAAAATTGAATTTAAATGTTAAATGTAATTAAAACAAAAAAACCAATCGCGCATACAATTGGTTTTAATAATCAAACTCAGGCTTTTTGTATTAACTAGCTTGAGGGTCGTAAGCATTTGCATTTTTTATACTGTTAAAGTCGTTAAACCGTACATTGTGCTGGCGCATTACGTCGAGGATTTTTTTGCTTAGCATTTGGCGCAGATAAAAAGGTTGGTTTGGTACAAAATGATGAATAGTGTGCGTTTTACCAAAATTGAAGCAAAAAAGGTGAAACGGCATAAACAAACGGCTTGTAATTACGTGTGTTTGCTCAAGCATATTATTTACGCCGCCATAATAGTGCATGCTTGAGGTAACAAAATTAAGCGAGCTTGAGCGCACTATATTTGGCACAATTAACACAATCATCATAAATTCAAACACATTTATAACCTCTAACGCTAGAGCTGGGGTGCTTGCTTCAATCGGTACAAAAAAGTCAACTGTATGGAATATAATTACACTATACAAAATAATAAAGTATGTAGTTGTTACTGGAAAGCCCGCATTAAACACACTTAAAAAACTAAATCCTTTAATTTCTTTACTAAAACGTTTGGTATTAATAACTAAACCGATCAAACCGTCCACAATAACAAGCGCACGCATAAATGGATTTTTAATGCCATTGCCCACTAAGCGCTCTTCGAGATCTTGCTCCGTACCCGATGTTTTATGATGATGTAAATGCATTTTGCGGCGATACCATGGGCTGATTGTGTTTGGCCTCATTAACCAAACCGTTAACATCATAAAATTATGGATTAAGCGCTGGTTACTAAAATACTGTTTATGAATGAGATCATGCTCAAGTTCGTGAGAAATCGAAGCCGCCATAGCTGCCAAAATAATACAAGCCCATGCAGGTATAATGGCAAGGTAATACAAAACCCCAACACCAATTAAAGCACTCAACGAGAGCAATAATATAACAAGCCCAATGGTATTTTGATGAGCAAGCAAAGGGTATTTTTGGCGAAGTACTGCCTCTTCGGCTTTTATAGCTTTAACAATTGCTTGAATATTTTGTTTGGCACTTAGCTGAGTCATATGAACGTTCTTAAAACCGTGTTGTAAACATGATACTTAGTTATATTGTACGCTAAAACATTTAAGTTGGATTTCATTGTATTTAAGCAAAAAATCAATTTTTAAATGTTAAGCCTAATTTCCTATCTAAAAGGGTTAAATACTTAATTTATAAAATGGTAAACACTATAAAAGAGCGTTAATTAAACGTAACAAATGTGGATTTACCTGCATTTACCCTATAACCTATATTATAAATAACATAGTTGTACGGGAAAGCCTTTAAATTATGAACACTTTTCAATCTATTTATAAAGAAGGCAAATGGCACACGTCGCTACCTAAAGAATCTGATGCTGCATTAGTATTTGCTTTTGGTGACAAACATGCCATGGCAACATCACACATGTTGTCACAATTAAAATCATCTTTTCCTGAGGCTGAAATTGTAGGGTGTTCTACCAGCGGAGAAATTCAAGGTAGTGAAATACACGACGAAAGTATAGCGCTGACCGCCGTCCACTTTGAGAAAAGTCATGTTGTTGCCAAGTCAGATAACATTAGTAACTATGCTGACTCAAGCTCTTTGGGCGCCGCACTTGTAAATCAATTAGATCATAATGGCTTACGTTATGTGTTTGTTGTTTCTGATGGGCAGCTTATAAACGGCAGCGAGCTCATTGAGAGTATTACTGGCGCATTACCTAAAAACGTACTTGTAACTGGTGGCTTAGCGGGTGATCAGGCTCGCTTTAAAGAAACCATAGTATGGCACAATGATAACGTAACTAAAGGCTTGGTAGTTCTTGTTGGGTTTTATGGCGAAAAGTTAAATATTAGCCATGGCACCATGGGCGGGTGGAAACCATTTGGCCCTATACGCGAAATTACCAAATCAACTAAAAATACCCTTTATGAAATAGACCACAGTCCTTCACTGGAATTGTACAAAACGATGCTAGGTGAATACGCTGACGGGCTGCCAAGCTCTGCTTTATTATTCCCGCTATCTATGCAAGAAGTTGGTGAAGAACAATCCGTAGTCAGAACCATTTTAAGTATTGATGAAGATAAAAAAAGCATGACCTTTGCAGGTAATCTTCCTGAAGGGGCTAAATGCCAACTAATGCGCGCAAACTACGAAAATCTAATTGATGGAGCACAACAAGCGGGTGAAGCCGCCATACACATGATGGGCAGTAACCAGCCAACTCTTGCGCTTTTAGTGAGCTGTGTTGGTCGACGAATGATACTTGACCAATTAATTGAAGAAGAACTTGAAACAATCGCAGACTTACTTCCCGAGAACTGCACTAGAACCGGGTTTTACTCTTACGGGGAGTTATCGCCTCATGTTCCTTTTGGCCCGTGTCATTTACATAATCAAACCATGACACTCACCTTGCTAACTGAAGACTAAGAGGTTTACAAGTTGCATAAACTGCTAGCACGCCAGTTAAAACGTAGTAAGGTTGATGAAAGCTTTGTTCAAGAGTATACCGATATTATATCGCGGGTATCTGATGCTTATGAACTGAATGAGCGCGAAATTAATATTTTAGAGCGGTCATTATTTATTACGTCTAACGAATTAAACGAACGCAATGATTTACTTAAAAACCAGCTTAATGAGCTTTCAGATACACAGCAACAATTAGAACATTCAATTAGTGTGCTTAATGCAACATTTGACGCTATAGGCGAACAAGTTACTGTGCTAGACCTAAAAGGTAACGTTGTGAGCGCCAATATAATGGCCAGAGAGTTCTTCGAGCGCTTTAATTTAGACGCATATAATTATTTTAGCCAAATAGATAAAGTAATAAAAAAAGGCAACAAAAGCGCCGACATTATCGCGCAATTAAAAGCAGACTCAAAACAGGCATTGAGTGGCGAGTTTGAATCTATCGACGACAAACATTATAGTTACCGCTCACTCCCTCAGCTTAAAAATGGCCAACTTATTGGTCGTGTATTTTGTATTCGTGATATCAGCGTTGAAAAAGAACATGAAGAAATCATTCATTTTCAAGCCTACCATGACGCCCTAACTGGATTAGCAAACCGTCAATTATTTATGGACCGCCTTGAGCATTCATTAACGCTCGCAAGACGTGATGACTCGATGACCGCAGTGCTCTTTTTAGACTTAGACAACTTTAAGCGAGTTAACGACACTGAGGGCCACAAAGGCGGGGACGAACTACTAATTAAAATGGTAGAGCGTATTAACCACCGTTTAAGAGAGCAAGACACACTTGCCCGAATAGGTGGAGATGAGTTTGTAATACTTGTTGAGCTTGTTAAGTCAAAAAATAATATTGAAAACCTTTGTGACGCATTGTTAGAAACAATAAGTAAAGAGTTTATTATAAATGGGCGACCTCAATATGTATCATCAAGCATTGGAATTGCACTGTACCCACAAGATGGTATTACGCCCGACTCCTTACTGAGTAACGCCGATATGGCGATGTATGATGCCAAAAATAATGGCAAAAATGCATACCGTTTTTATCACAGAAAACTAGAAGCGCATGCCCGTGAACAAATGGATATTGAGCGCGAACTTCGTAAAGCGATAAATAATCAAGAATTAGAAATATATCTACAGCCTAAAATAGGTTTAGACTGCAATCAGATTTTGGGAGCAGAAGTTTTGATGCGCTGGTTTACGGCTAGCGGAGAGTCTGTACCGCCCGATTTATTTATTCCTATTGCTGAATCAACCGGGTTAATAAAAAAAATAGGTGAATTTGCTATTAGCTCGGCTATATCGCTATTAGAACAATGGCAAAAAGAGAACATAACGCCTTTAAAACTTGCGGTTAACTTATCAATTATTGAGTTTCAAGATGAGCACTTTATTGATTACATTATTGAAAGCATCTCGAGTTCAACAATTAGTGGCAATCAATTAATTATTGAGTTGACTGAATCTATTTTTATGGAAAATAAAGAGAAGATGAGTAAAACCATGCATAAGCTAAAGCACTATGGTGTTGCGTTTGCGCTAGATGATTTTGGTAAAGGTTACTCCTCTTTTAGTTATTTACAGTTATTACCTATCGATTATTTAAAAATAGACAAATCGTTTTTACAAAATGTAATCACTGATGAACAAAGCGCTGCCATTGCCAAATGTATTATCGATATTGGTCATAATTTGGATTTAGCTATTATTGCAGAGGGAATAGAGGATCAAGAAACTCTCGATTACGTATCAAAGGCGCAGTGCGAGATGGCGCAAGGATTTTTTATGTACCGCCCTATGCCTTCTGATTCATTTACAAAACTAATACAAAAACAGCCCACGCAAAGCGATATGACCATTTAAAATTTAATGCATCATATTTTAAAATATCATCTTGAGTGCCGAGTCCGTAATCACAAATTTCAGACATAAAAAAACCTCTGCTAAATCTAGCAGAGGTTATAAAAAGTGGTACCAGCGGCCGGACTTTAACTTATAGCAGTGCACTTGAGTGCCACTCGAGTCCGTAATCACAAATTTCAGACATAAAAAAACCCCTGCTAAATCTAGCAGAGGTTATAAAAAGTGGTACCAGCGGCCGGACTCGAACCGGCACTCCTTTCGGAAGGGGATTTTGAATCCCCCATGTCTACCAATTTCATCACGCTGGCATCATTTTTCTTTAACCTTCTAAACACGAGAAGATAAAGAAAAACCACTTTAGAGCTTAGGATTATTTATGTTCCCTCGTCTCTATGCCAAGCATTATACAAACAATAGGGTTAGCAGCAAGCCTTTTATTACATAAGCATGATCAACCGCTTAACATTTAGGCAACTATTAACATTTAAAAATTAAAGCACCATGCAAGTAAAGTACTTTTAAAAATACGGATATTGTTTAAACCTAGAGTTAAATGATACCAACATACTATAGCGCTTAGTATTTTTGCGCTTTTTTGCTAAACTAGCCACACATTAACAGTGAGAGTATTTTTATGTCGGGTGAGTTTCCACGTGCTGGTTTTTGGCGCCGTTTTGCGTCGCTTATATACGACTCTTTAGTCGTCATTTCGTTATCTATGCTAACCGCTATTTTGTACTTTGCTGCAATCCAAGTGTTAATTTCAACGGGCCTTATTGAACAAACAGAAGGCCAAGACCCTGCTGCATTTATAGAAAATTCGCCTTTACTAGATGGCATTCGCAGTGCGTTATTTGTGGGCGTTAATGTTATCTTTTTTAGTTACTTTTGGACCAAAAGTGGGCAAACAATTGGTATGCGAGCATGGCGTTTAAGAGTGCAAACTAACGACGGTAATTTAATTAGCTGGTCGCAATCCGTTATTCGCTGTCTGAGCGCGTTACTTGGTTTAGGCAACTTAGTCGTGTTAGTTGATTTTAAAAATAAAAAAGCATTACAAGATTACTTATCTAAAACAGAGGTTGTTGCGCTTTCAAAAGAAGAGAATAAACGCATATACCGCGAGCTCGATTAGCCTGTAAATACATAATGATATAATCATTTAAAAACAAAAAGGGTGACTAATAGTCATCCTTTTTGTTTTTAAATATAAGCGCTTATACCCGTTTATTCATCAAGTAAGTCGCAAAGCCTATAAAAATAACACTAGGCAGCACGGCGCCGATTATGGCAGGTATTTGGTAAACCATCACCACGGGACCAAATATCTCGTTTGTTAAATGAAATACAATGCCTGTAACCACTCCCATGATTATACGTGCGCCCATAGTTACTGTACGTAATGGGCCAAATATAAACGACAGCGCAACCAGTAACATAACCGCAACCGACACAGGTTGCATAAACTTACGCCAAAGAGCGAGATCGTAAGTACTGGTATCTTGCTCGTTTTGCTCTAAATAACTTAAGTACGACCATAACCCTGTAAACGATAGCGACTCGGGCTTTACAGATACAACCCCTAACTTTTCGGCGGTTAGTTGCGATGGGTAAAACTCTTCTGAATGTAGCTCAGTAGTAATTAACTCATCCGTAATAATGACTTTGTTTACATCACGTAAAAGCCACCCATCTTTTCGGCTAATTGCTTCTTTAGCTTTAGTAATTTGAGTCAGTTCAAGCGAATTATCAAAATAGTACATGTGCAAACCGTTAAGCTTACCGCTTTCGTCCACATCTTCTATATTTATAAAGTTATTTCCATCTTTCGCCCAAACCCCTTTTTGCGCGCTAAACACATCACCGCCATGTATCGCTTGGTTTCGCATTTCTTTTGCACGTAACTGTGCCTCTGGCGCGCCCCACTCGCCAAGCGCCATCATACAAATGGCCATAAACATGGCGGTTTTCATCACCGAACCAATAATTTGCAACCGCGACATACCCGCAGCTTGCATAACCACTAATTCACTATTTGAAGCAAGCGCACCAAGCCCTGTTAAGCCACCAATCAATGCAGCCATAGGAAAAAACACCACTAAATCACCAGGAATACTGTACAACGTATACAGCATGGCTGTAATCAAATCGTAACTACCACGCCCTACCGATTTTAACTGTTCAATAAATTTAATTAAGGTGCTGATCCCAACTAAAACCAACAAAGCAAAGCCTGTCGTTTGTAAAATGCTGCGGCCTAAATACCAATCGAGTGTTTTCATCATGAGCTTAGCTCCCGCTTAGTAACAACAGCTTTAAGCAAAGCACCAATTGGTCGACCTTTAATAATTAATAAGCCACCAATAAATAACGCGCTCAAGTGAATCCACCAAAGCCCAATTGACGGCGGTATTTTGCCATCTTCTATCGCAAATTTAGCGGCGTTTAATAAAATAAAATACCCAAGATACAAACTGATAGCAGGTACTAATTTAGCAAATTTACCCTGACGAGGATTAACCACACTTAGCGGCACTGCTAGCAAAGTAAGCAGCGGAATAGAAAGAGGGATAGCGATACGCCACTGCCATTGTGCAATAGACTCAGGGGTGTTAATGGCGAGTAACTGATTAGTTGGCACGGCTTCTAATTTACGGCGTTGATGTTCTATTTCTTGTTCGCGAATTTGCACACTATAGCCATCAAACTCGGTCAGGTTTAATGCAGCCGTTGTGCCGTCGGTTTCGTATCGTTTTCCATCGGTTAACACTAACTGTTGCTCGCCGTTTTGCGCTTCAATTACCACGCCTTGCTCTGCGTATACTAGTCGAGCTAATTCATCGTTATCACTATTTGGCAGCTGTGCAACAAACACTTTGTTTAGCTCTTTTCCACCATTCTCAATGTTATGGATAAACACCACGGCTTTTTCGTTACCTGTTTCTTGGAAACGACCGGCCCTTAGTGCTGATAGCCCCGCGTCAGCTTTAGCTTGCTCTTTTAATTGATATTCTTGTTCACTGGCCCATGGCGCTAGGTACATAGTTAATGCGCCAGCCAAAAGCGCCAAACCTGCGCTTGATATTAAAGTTACACGCACTACATACCATTCGCTCACACCACATGCTTTTAATACCGTCATTTCGCTATCGGCATAAATACGGCTATAGGCTAAAATAATGCCTAGAAATATACTCAATGGAAGAATCAGCGAGGCAAGCTGTGGTAACTTTAACGCAATCATCGACAGCACTAACTGGGCAGGAATGCTCCCCTCTGATGCGTCACCTAAAATAACCACCAGCTTTTGTGATAAAAAAATGGTCATTAAAGTTAAAAATACGGCGACCTGCGATTTTAAAACCTCAGCGGTCAAATAACGAAAAATAAGCAATGCTCGCCCCTGTTAAACTTAGTATTTCACCACAATAGTGAGTGTCGAATAGTTAAATAGCTATTTTGAACAGTTTATACCGACAAATAGGGTATTATTATAAGCCATCAAAATTAATTATCCTACCTAAGTGCAAGATATAATGTTGCATTAGTAGCCCTTAAGCATATAAAGTTCAATTACACAGTAAGAGTCGGTAAAAATCAGCTAAAATGAGTATTATCTCTACATAAGCTGAGCAGCTAATACTAGAAAATATTATTTTTGGTCTTATTTAATAGCTTAAATGACTCACAACCAGGAGCAACAATGGAATTTAGCGTAAAAAGTGGTAGCCCAGAAAAGCAACGCAGCGCATGTATAGTCGTTGGCGTTTACGAGCCACGCAGGTTATCCCCCATTGGTGAACAACTCGACAAAATCAGTGATGGTTATATTTCAAATCTACTTCGCCGTGGTGACCTAGAAGGGAAACCTGGACAAGTTTTATTATTGCATCATGTCCCTAACGTATTAAGCGAGCGTATTTTACTTGTAGGCTGTGGTAAAGAGCGCGAGCTTGATGACAAGCAATATAAACAAATTATCTCTAAAACAATAAATACCTTAAACGATACAGGCTCTATGGAAGCAGTATGCTTTTTAACAGAGCAGCACGTCAAAGGCCGAGATACTTACTGGAAAGTACGTCAGGCAGTTGAAACAACGCAAGATTGCCTATACACGTTTAATCAGCTCAAAAGTAAAAAAGTAGACCCGCGTCGTCCACTTCGTAAAATTGTATTTAACGTACCCACACGCCGCGAACTCACTATTGGCGAAAGCGCTATTGAGCATGGCTTAGCAATTGCAGCTGGCAGTAAACTATGTAAAGACGTAGCAAACATGCCACCCAATATTTGTAACCCCGCTTACTTAGGTGAACAAGCTCAAGAGCTGGCTACCAATTTTGATAACATCACCGTTGACATTATTGGCGAAGAAAAAATGGCTGAGCTTGGTATGAACTCATACTTAGCGGTTGGCCGTGGTAGTGATAACGAATCTGTCATGTCGGTTATTAACTACAAAGGTGCAAACGATGATCAAGCGCCAATAGTACTTGTTGGCAAAGGTTTAACGTTTGACTCAGGCGGTATCTCATTAAAACCTGGCGAAGGCATGGATGAAATGAAATACGACATGGGGGGGGCCGCGGGTGTTATTGGCGCAATGCGTGCACTTGCGCAAATGCAGCTACCTATAAACGTAATAGGTATTTTAGCCGGTTGTGAAAACATGCCAAGCTCAAATGCTTATCGCCCTGGTGATATTTTAACAACGATGTCGGGGCAAACGGTTGAAGTACTTAATACCGATGCTGAAGGCCGTTTAGTATTATGCGATGCGTTAACCTACGTTGAGCGTTTTGACCCAGATACAGTAATTGACGTAGCAACACTAACAGGTGCATGTATTGTTGCATTAGGTGCTCATGCAACGGGTTTGCTTGCAAACCATAACCCCCTTGCCCACGACTTATTAAAAGCGTCTGAGCAAAGTGGCGACCGTGCATGGCAACTACCGCTATGGGACGACTATCAAGATCAACTAGAAAGCCCATTTGCTGATTTTACCAACTTAGGTGGCCGTGCGGCTGGCACAATTACTGCGGCGTGTTTTTTATCTAAGTTTACCAAAAAATATAATTGGGCACATTTAGATGTAGCAGGTACTGCATGGCGAAGTGGTGCAAATAAAGGCGCTACTGGCCGCCCTGTTCCTATGCTAACTCAGTATTTATTAAACAGAGCGGGTGTAAGCGAAGCAGCGCAAGATTAATTACCTATTTAGCTAAAAATAAGGCGCCACACGGCGCCTTATTTATTTGTGTATTAATTGAAGCAAACCCCGTTATATGGCAAAATCTGCCTCTTAATTTATGTGTATTAACCTAGTACGCATTCAATGTCATGGGAAAGCCCGATACAATGAACATGAACGCTAAATTTTTCGTTCTAAAGCAACAGGATGAGTCTAAAGCTCAGGCTGGTGATCATTTTGCTTTGGCTGCACAAGTTGCAGCCGATCAGTATCGAAATGGGCAACGTGTTTTTATTTGTGTAAACGACAACGAAACCGCCTGCGCCATTGATGAAATAATTTGGGCATTCGACCCAGACAGTTTTGTACCACACAATTTACAAGGTGAAGGCCCCAAAGGCGGAGCCCCTGTAGAAATTGGTATTACGCCACCTGTTGGCAACCGTAAAGTTTTAATAAACTTGGCCACCCAATTACCGGATTATATTCGTCGATTTAACCAAGTTTTTGATTTTGTCCCCGTAGAACCTGCTGCTAAACAAGCAGCCCGCGAGCGCTTTAAAAAGCTACGCCAACTCGGTGCCAATCTCACCACGCAAGATATTAATAGCTAGCCACTCAGGCAAACCAACCAACTAATTTAAGTACTTATTTAAGGTTCTGTGTAATGGATAAAACCTACAATCCGCAAGATATTGAACAGTCTCTATATCAAGACTGGGAACAAAAAGGCTACTTTAAGCCATCTGGCCAAGGCGTACCGTATTCAATTATGATCCCGCCGCCAAATGTTACTGGTAGCTTACACATGGGCCACGCCTTCCAAGATACAATAATGGATACCCTAACGCGTTTTAAACGTATGCAAGGTAACAACACATTATGGCAAGTAGGTACTGACCACGCAGGTATTGCAACGCAAATGTTGGTTGAGCGTAAACTGCATGCTGAAGAAGGTAAAACACGCCACGATTTAGGCCGCGAAGATTTTATAAATAAAATCTGGGAATGGAAAAACGAATCTGGCGGCACAATTACTAAGCAGCTTCGTCGCCTTGGCGCATCAGTTGATTGGGACCGTGAACGTTTTACTATGGACGATGGCCTATCTGAAGCCGTTAAAGAAGTGTTTGTACGCCTTCATAAAGAAAACCTAATTTACCGCGGTAAACGCCTCGTAAACTGGGATCCAAAATTACACACCGCTATTTCAGACCTTGAAGTTGAAAACAAAGACAAACAAGGCCACATGTGGAACTTACGTTACCCATTAGCCGATGGCGTTAAAACACAAGACGGTAAAGACTACATTGTAGTGGCTACTACGCGTCCAGAAACCATGCTAGGTGACTCAGGTGTTGCAGTAAACCCAGATGATGAGCGCTACACAGATTTAATTGGTAAAGACATTTTACTACCTATCGTTAATCGTCGTATTAAAATTGTTGCCGATGAACATGCCGATAAAGACAAAGGCACGGGTTGTGTAAAAATAACCCCAGCGCACGACTTTAACGATAATGAAGTAGGTAAGCGTCATCAAATGCCGATGATCAACATTTTTGATAAAGACGCCGCTATTTTAACGCAAGGTGAAACATACACCTTTGACGGTAAAGAGCTTGAACTTGATGCGCCAATTCCTGAGCGCTTTCATGGCCTTGACCGTTTTGCTGCACGTAAAGCAATTGTGGCTGAATTTGAAGAACTTGGCCTACTTGAAAAAATTGAAGACCATGGCCTAACCGTTCCTTACGGCGACCGCTCTGGTGTAGTAATTGAGCCACTACTAACCGACCAATGGTATGTACGTGTTGCGCCACTTGCTGAACCTGCAAAAGACGCAGTTAAAAACGGCGACATCCAATTTGTACCTAAGCAATACGAAAACATGTACTTTTCGTGGATGAACGACGTACAAGATTGGTGTATTTCACGCCAGCTTTGGTGGGGTCACCGTATTCCAGCTTGGTACGATAGCGAAGGCAACGTATTTGTTGGTCGCGATGAAACAGAAGTACGCCGCGACAACAACATTGCAGATGATGTTGCGCTAAGCCAAGACGAAGATGTACTTGATACGTGGTTCTCATCTGCACTGTGGACGTTCTCAACCCAAGGTTGGCCAGAAAATACAGATGATTTAAAAACCTTCCACCCGTCTGACGTGTTGGTAACGGGCTTTGATATTATCTTTTTCTGGGTTGCGCGCATGATCATGATGACGCTGCACTTTATAAAAGATGAAAACGGCAAGCCACAAGTGCCATTTAAAACTGTGTATGTAACGGGCTTAATACGCGATGACAATGGCGATAAAATGTCTAAGTCAAAAGGTAACGTGCTTGACCCACTAGACATGATTGACGGCATTGAGCTTGAAGACTTAGTACAAAAGCGTACTGGCAATATGATGCAGCCAAAACTTGCTGCAAAAATAGAAAAAGATACCCGCAAAGTATTTGCAAATGGTATTGAAGCACACGGTACTGACGCACTGCGCTTTACCTTAGCGGCAATGGCATCTACTGGTCGTGATATTAACTGGGATATGAACCGCCTTGAAGGCTACCGTAACTTCTGTAACAAATTATGGAACGCAAGCCGTTACGTATTAATGAACACAGAAGAGCAAGACTGTGGTTTTGCAAATGATGCTGAAAAAGAGTACTCACTTGCTGATCGTTGGATTTTAGGCCAATATGAAGCAACCGTTAAAACCTACACAGAGCACCTTGATAACTACCGCTTTGACTTAGCCGCTAACACGCTTTACGAATTCACGTGGAATCAATTTTGTGATTGGTACTTAGAGCTAACCAAGCCAGTATTGTTTAAAGGTAATGATGCGCAGCAACGTGGTACACGCCATACGCTAATTACCGTGCTTGAAAGTTTACTGCGCTTAATGCACCCAATGATGCCATACATCACAGAAACGATTTGGCAACGTGTAGCACCACTTGCAGGCCTTGAAACTACAGGCACTAGCATTATGGTACAAGGCTTCCCTGTTTATAATGAAGCAAGCGTTGATGCACAAGCAATGGACGATTTAGAGTGGGTTAAGCAATTCATTTTAGCGATTCGTAATATTCGTGGTGAAATGGATATTAGCCCAAGTAAACCGCTTAGCGTGTTACTTGCCAACGCATCAAGCGATGATATACGCCGCATTGAGCAGAACAAATCATTCTTAGCATCATTGGCTAAACTTGAAGAGTTTACGATGCTTGAAAACAAAGACGACGCGCCAGCATGTGCAACCTCTTATGTTGGCAACCTTGAAATTATGATCCCCATGGCGGGCTTAATTGATGTAGAAGCTGAGCTTGCACGTATTAATAAGCAACTTGAAAAAGCTGAAAAAGGCTTAGCACAAGTGCAAAACAAACTAGCGAACGAAAAGTTTGTAAACAATGCACCTGAAGCGGTACTTGCTAAAGAAAACGCTAAATTAGCTGAATTCACCGATGCTAAAACTAAGCTACTTGAGCAAAAAACTAAAATAGAAAGCTTATAAACTTTCATAAAATGCCTATTAACATCATTTAATGGGCATTAAAAAAGCCGCTCACTTTAATAAGTGAGCGGCTTTTTTGTGCCCTGTGATTAACCAAAAGGCACTTCTACATTAAAACGTGTAGTTGTACTGCGCGCCAATAAGCGTAGCATGACCTTTAGACTCAAAAGACCACTGCGAGCCTAAGTTGTCTTTTTCAGTGTAGTTTTGTGTTTTACCACGAATAATACTTACGCCTAGATCAACGTTTGAGTTTTTATCAATCGTATAGTTACCACCAAACGAGAACCAAAAACGGTCTGTATCAGGAATAGAGATTGATAAATGCTGTTGTGATACAGGTGACTCGTCAAACGCAATACCTGCACGCAACAATAGGTTTTCGTTGTACTGGTAGTCAGTACCTACTGAGTAACGAAGCGCGTCAGAGAAGTCTTCTGTTTTTTCAAATGCGCTAAACTTATCACCCGTAGGCGCAGTTACTTGCGCTTCTAATGAATCAAAGCTGCTCCAACCAGTCCACAATACACTGTAGTGTAGGCCTAGCTTTTCATCTAACTGGTGCGAACCAGAAAACTCAGCAATAGCAGGTAGCATGATTTCAACCGAACCAGGAAGTTCAAGTTGTCCGTCTAATCCACCAGGAATAAATGCAGAAGGTAGCTCGTTTGAGTATTCACCTTCAAACGTGATATCAGTTTCTGTGCGGTAGTTAAAACCAAAACGGCTGTTTTCGTCTAATTGGTACATTACACCAACATTTAAGCCGTAACCAATATCGTCACCTTCAAGGTTTACTGCATCTGTTGAGGCTGGGATTGGTAACGCAGATGCACCAAACTTACGAATAATTTTAGCTTCTGCATAGATTGCATTTAAGCCAATACCAAAGCTGAACTGCTCGCTTACTTTGTAGGCAACGCTTGCATTCATATTAACGGTAACAATTTCTGTTTCACCGGCAATTTGACCTGCCACGTAATCGTCATCAAATTTTGTCGCTAGACCAAAGTTAGCAAATGCACCAAAACCAACTGATACTCTGTCGTTTACTGGCATAGTGAAATACGTTGCTGGAATAACAGCGCTAGGAGCAATGCTGTCGTCATCTAATGCGTTCGCGTCAATGCCATTGTTTGTGCCGGTGCCTTCAAGGCTCACATCTGGAACAACGGCAATAGCAGCAACACTTAGTTGCTTATCTTTAAATAAAGTCATTAAAGCAGGATTACGTGCAACAACAGACGCGTCGTCTGCAATAGATGCTTCACCTGCATAGGCACGGCCTAAACCTGATGCGTTTTGCTCAGCTAGTTGAAACGCAGCTGCAAAAGAGTCAGCTGAAACAAATGCAAGCGAGGCTGCGATAAGCGTTTTAGAAAATTTCATTGTTGTGTCCTTAACCAAACTCACTGTTTGGGTAGCTATGTGTGTTGTTACTTATGTTCAAAACCCGGCTACACTACATTAATTTTTATAAAAAAACTTCATGATCACACCAAAAACACCTAAAAAACACGTTTTTTAACTACATTTTAACAACTATTTAAAACTCATCGGACAAGAAATATGTTATTAGAGCAATTACTCTAAATGTAATTAATTATCATTTGGATTGACATAAAATACACTGCATTTTAAACTCTTTTTAAAATAACCAAAGGTTTAAAACTGTGCTGATTGTTCTAATTATGGTGGGTCTTCTTTTTTGCGGAGCCAGTGTATTTTTCTTTTATAAGGCAAATTACTGCGCATGCACACAGGCCGGGCAATGCGATAATCCTGTTAATCGTTACTGGTTGGGGGCTATGTTAAGTGCTGCTGTATCGCTCATATTTTGCTGCTTAGCCCTTCATGTAGAGCTTGGCACTTTGCTGTGGTTAGTACTAATGGGAAGTTGTTTTTTAGGCGCATTTATATCGGCTCAGGCAAACCAAAAACGCCAATGCACTAAAACTAAACGAGCAGATGATCTTTTAGTAAACGAGATAAATTAATTTGATAATCCATCGGCTTTACACTCGCTAAAATTTTAAGCTCTTGGTTGTCAATACTCAAATCTATATCTTTAGGCGTTACGTGATGATTATGCTTTGCATTGTAAAATAATTTAACTTTTGGTTTTATTGGGTTTTGGGTGTTTCCCTCTAACACGATAGCCAAACGCTCGTTAGTTAATTTCACAATACTTCCCACAGGGTGGACTCCTAAACACTTTATAAAGCGCTGCACTAATTCAGCATCAAATAGCGTGTTATTAGCCAACAAATGGCGTAATGCATTAATAGGTTCATCGCCTTCTTTGTATAGCTTATCAGCTGTCATCGCATCATATACATCAACAATAGCCATGATACGCGCAGCACGACTCAGCTTTTTTTCGTCAACACCTCTGGGGTAACCAGAGCCATCTAATCGTTCATGATGATTTACTATCATGTCCAACATGACTGGCGTTACTCCTTCCTCCTCTTTTGCTAATATCAGCCCTTGCGATACATGCTTTTTTACCGCACTCATTTCAAAATCAGTTAATTTAGAAGGCTTTGAAAGTATACCTTGCGGTATTTTAGCTTGGCCTAAATCATGGAGTAATGCACCCATTGCCAACTGCTGAACAACCCCTTGCTTGTACCCTAAGTATTTAGCAAACACCGCGGTAAAAATGGCGCAGTTAATCATGTGTCGCCAGTTATAATTATGCTTGTCTTTTACGCGAGTAAGTATGGTCATAGCGTTAGTATTACGAAAAACAGAGCTAACTATCTCATTAGCTATTTCATCAAGTACTTTTACATTGACGGCCATGCCTGCAGTTATATCACCATATAACGATTTTAATTTTTTGCTGTGGCGCTCGTAACCTTCGCTTGCTGAAGCAAACTCTTGCTCAAGGGTTATACTTGCAGGAGTATTTACAGGTTTTGATTTAACCTTGGCAGACTTTGTATTTGTTTGGTCATTTAGCTTTGTAGGCGCTGAGTTTTTATTTTTTGCAGGCAACTGAGAAGTTGGCTTGTACTTAGCAGGAATGGCTGCATCGCCTTTAGTAAAATCAATTAATAGCTCAAGCACACCTTCTGTTGCTAAACGTTTTATTATTGATTTTTCACGAACCAAACCACTGGTTTTTATTTTTATTCCATTAACACCTTCATGCTGCTTAGTTACGCTATCGACATACATGCCGGGAACAAGTTCAGTGATAGGTAAAGTAATAAGCATAGAGGTTTTTAAAATAGGTAAATAAACACCATAGATAGCATTTTACACCTCTAAAAGTCTAACATTTGTTTCATTTACGTTAATAAATGACTATAAAGGATTGCTTATAACCCACTTAAAAAACACATTTAAATAAATACATAATACAATAAGATAAGTGGTTTTGATCAAGCCGCTCGAAGTTAAATGTGTTTATAACTTAGAAGAGTTTCTCAATTGGCTGCGGTTTATGCACTGCATAACCCTGTGCATAATCTACACCCATTTCTAATAGGATTTGCTTAATTTGTGAAGTTTCGACAAACTCAGCAATGGTTTTCATACCCATAACGTGGCCAATTTCGTTTATTGATTTTACCATTGCATGATCAATCGGATCGACCGCTATATCTTTAACAAAAATCCCATCTATTTTAAGGTAGTCAACCTTGAGGTTTTTCAGGTACCCAAATGATGATAATCCACTACCAAAATCATCTAGTGCAAAGCGGCACCCTAGCACTTTTAATTGGGTAATAAACTTACTAGCAAGTTCAAGGTTCGAAATTGCGGCTGTTTCGGTTATTTCAAAACAAATTTTTACACTGTGCTCCCCCAATAGCTTGAGTTGCTCTGTAACGAATTTTAAAAAATCCTCATTAGTAAGTGACTGCCCAGAAAGGTTAATAGACAAGAAATTAACCCCTTTGAGAAATTCGGCGTTATTTAGAATCATTCTAAACGCGTTTTTTATCATCCAACTATCTACTTTTACAATCAATTGGTAACGCTCTGCAGGAGGTAAAAAAGCGCCGGGTGGAATTATACCTCCTTGCTTATCGACCATGCGCAATAGCAATTCATAATGTTTATTTTTATCGCAAGCGAGTGGCTCAATTAATTGTGCGTATATTTTAAAGCGGTTTTCATCTATTGCATCCTGAACCCTGTTTACCCACTGCATTTCGCCTTGGCGCACTGCTAGCTCTTCATCATCATCGTAATGAACATGAACTCTATTTCGTCCCTTCTCCTTTGCTATATAACAAGCAACATCGGCTAACTTTAGCACCTCTGTAAAATCCACATATTTATCGGTAACTTGAATCAACCCCATACTTACACCAATACGAAAGCTGCGTTCCTCCCAAACAAATCGATAATCCTCTATTTCCTTTTGAATTAAGCTAGTTACACGATGGGCGTTATCAAATGAGCAATTTTCCATTAACACGGCAAACTCATCCCCTCCCAAGCGAGCTACCACATCTGTTTTTCTTACTACTTTTTGCAATAAAGAACCGAGCTGACGCAGTAACTCATCGCCAGCTAAATGACCACAGGTGTCGTTAACCACTTTAAATTGATCAAGGTCCATGTAACATAAAGCATGATCAACTCGAGTTTCAGCCGGCACTGATAATAAAAGCTCAACGCGACGCTTAAACTCTCTTCTATTTGCTAAACCAGTGAGTGAATCATGAGATGATTGGTAACTGAGTTTCTCTTCTGATTTTTTTCTTGCTGTTATATCTACATGAGTGCCCACTAAACGAGTAATTTCACCTTCCTCACTTTCAACAACAAAAGCACGAGACAAAATATTTACATAGCTACCGTTTTTATGGCGCATTCTAAACTCAGCTTCATAGTGCTTAGTTTTAGATTCCATAAATGAATGCATTTTAGCAACTGCTGGAGCAAGATCGTCAGGGTGAACAAGCATTTCCCATGTAGCAAAACTATTTGCAAGCTCGTCTTCTTTATACCCCAACATCGATTTCCATCGCGGTGAGTAATACATTTTTTCGTTAGCTATATCCCAATCCCAAAGCCCATCATTAGCGCCCTTCATGGCTAAACTTAACCGCTCTGTGTTTGCTGAGGCTTTTTGTTTTTCACGTATGAGCTCTTTTTTTTGCTGCTCTAAAGAAAGGGTTAATTCAGTAATGACATTGGATAGATCTCGTATTTGGTCATTTTGATGCTCAAGTTCAGTAATATCATAAAAAATATTTAAAATAATACTGGCTCCCTCATTTTTTAAGGGGACAGCACTGCCAAGTACAGTACGTTCAAACCCGTTTTTGCACTGTATAGTAAGCTGCATTGGCTCAAAACGGGTATTCATTTTTTCTGAATCGATTCGTTTTGTTTGCCACGAGCGGAGCACACACTCACGATAATGATTGTTGGGAAGTACTTTGACCCACCATGCATCTAATGTGGAGGTTTCGCTTGCCCCATAACCATACAAATTAACGAACGTATCATTGGCATGAATTATTGTGCTTTTAACGTCACTCAATACAAATGGAACCGGGGAGGAGTTAAATATAGTTAAAAATAAATCATTACAACACGCATTTTTTTCTAACTCAGATATTTTGGCATATGCCTTTTCTAGGTCAAATTTAAGCTGCTCAATACTATCCATTTATTGTATTTCCCAAAAATACGAATGTATTAATACACCTTTGCCTGTTGATGTATTTGAATAGCAAAAACACAACGCACCAATGGCATAAATAGATATTTATCATAATCAAAACAATAGGCACTAAAGTCTATTTAAGCAAGATAGCTAATACTTAGAGAGGAAATATAAAAATACAGGTAAGGTATTGAGCAAGGTTAAATAAATATCAAATGGCGCTCTCGGTAGGGATCGAACCTACAACTCAGCCTCCGGAGGGCCACGTGATATCCATTTCACCACGAGAGCACATTTGCTGCCGCCACATCAACTCGCGATATCAATGTATTAGCATGCGCCAATGATAAAGCCATCTTTACACAAATGCTAGCGACATTAGTTTATATGATTATTAATTAGGCACTTTTAAAGAAAACATGTGACTATTTTATAAAAACGCGTTATTTATTAATATTCGATAAAAATAGTTACGCTTTAGCAACATTTTAACTATCATTGTCACAGAAATAAAAATATTTAATGAGAGGAAGTAATAATGAGTTTGATGTCTACTGAGCAAGTTGCTGAGTTTTTAGGTGTAAAAGAAGAGCGCGTAAAACGTCTTGCACGTGAAAGTTTATTAATCGCTAAGTCAGAGGATGAAAACGGCGAACCGCAGTTTGATGCAGATGAAGTAGCGAAATATAAAGAATTAGCAGCGCGTTTTGGTGGCCTTTAAAAGCCACATGCTGCACTAAATTTTAGCAGCTGCGCGCGTAATTTTTTTGCTGGAGCTCTTATGTCGCGCTGCTCATACCAACCGATACTTAAAACCAAAAATAAAAGCTTATAACAATTAAGCTTATCCGTTGATTTCACAAACCCTACTTGTTCATCTTTATATTTAACGTAACTATCTAATAGCGCGTTATCAACCTGTTCATTGAGCTCAAAACTAATACTTAGTGCGGCCAAATCAAAATACACGTCGTTTGTTTTCGCGTACTCAAAATCAATTAAGTATGCGCCTGACTCATTCACTATTATATTGTCTTTAATTAAATCATTATGGCAAAAGCCAAGCTCAATAGGCATAGCTGTAATAAAGTTAACCGCTGCATTAATTTTTTGCTGATACTTAATATACACAGATGAACATTTATAGCCGTTTAGCTCTTGGGCTATATCCATAGGCTCAGTGACAATCGAGTAAGCATGAACAGCAGCAAGCTTTTTAATAACATCATCGATTAATAAGTCAGTTGCGGTGCTACCGTCAAAGTAATGAAATACAGCAAGCAGGTTTTGTTTATCAAGCCATACGGGGGAAGGACATATATTCGACGCACTCAGAATACGCTGCGCCTCTAAGGCATTTTCTGGCCAATGGTCTTTGTAACGCTTTAATAAATACTTCCCTTGAATGGTATTTATTAATACGTTTTCGTTGCTTAAACCTTGTGATAAAGGCACATGTGAAATAACGTCCCTTGGCGCTATAAACGCACGACATTTGTTTATAAGCCCAGTGTAATCACTCATAAATTAAAGCTGTGCGAGTGGCTTAGCTTGGCTTTGCTCGTATTCTTCGTACCAAGTTTTAAAGCCCCACCCTGCCATAATGGTGTAGAACACAAAAAGCGCTAACGTTGGGTAATAGCCTTTCTCGTAATATAAATACATAGAGGCTGCATCTATGACTATCCAGTACAGCCAGTTTTCAAGAATTTTTTTCGCAACTAAATAAGTCGTCACAACGGCAAAACAGGTTGTAAAGCTATCGAGGTAGGCAAAATCAGCATGTGTATAGTTAGTCATAAAATACCCAATGCCTGTTGCCGCAATAGAGGTAAGTATGATTAAAAGCGCATGACGTTCCATAGACCAAGAACTAATACTCAGGTTGTTATTATTAGCTTTACCTTTTCGCCACACAACCCAGCCAAATACAGCCATATACATGTAATAAAAGTTGAGTAATGACTCCATTAGCAATGCGCCATTCCAATACATAATAGTATAAATTAGCGTACTAAAAAACGCAGCAGGCCAGCACCACAGGCTTTCTTTTATCGCCAACAATAAATAAGCAATTGATAACACAACCGCAATATATTCCCAGTGCGACATGGCAGTAAAACCGCTTAACGTTTTTGTTATAAATTCCATAGTGTGCTGTTACCGTTAAATTGTGGCGAAAAAACTACTGAGGCGATAAATCGCCAGACAAAAACTTACACACAAAAATAGCTTTGCCAAACTCTTCGTATGAACGTTTAATTTCGGTATTGAGTACTTGCATCACTAAATCATAATCGCCAAAAATTTGTGTCGATAGTGTATTAGTAATCACTTTTAAACCATCGTATTCGTTTAATCGATCAATAAAGCCTTTGATAAAAGGAATGTAATCTTGGTGAAGTGGGTACTTACTAATCTCTACTGATAATTTCATTATTAACCCTATGGTTTGAGTGCCTAGTTATATCGTGTCATTCAATGCTAGAGCCGCTACTAAATACAGTGTAAAATCGCTTTAATACTCAATTACAATGAGCGTAATATGGCACGCAGAATAACCTATAAATTTAAAAACCAACCACGCGAAATAAATTTTGCTAAAGATAAATACCACGACATGTATCAAGCAATTGCTGCTGCCGAAGGCATTGATTTAACGAATTACTTAAGCATGGTACAGCAAATAGAAATGACCTCTAAAGGGTCAGCTTCTGTTCGTAACTTTCGTGATCAAGAATTTGCCCGCATGGGCTTTAGTGATATTTACTTTATTAAAGAGTAATTATCACTATTTAATTATGGCTGATACTCATAACTTACGCGCGGTGTAATATTACACAAAAGCTCGTAAGGAATGGTATCGGCGCACTGTGCTATTTCTTCTACTGGTAGCTCTGGGCCCCACATTGTGACTCTGTCGCCTACTTTTATGTTGTGCTCGTTTTGGCCTATGTCTACGCTAATCATATCCATTGCCACACTACCTACAATACCATAGCGCTGCTTGCCAATAACCACTGGTGTACCCTCTTTTGCATGTCGCGGGTAACCGTCACCATATCCCATAGCAACCACAGCTAACTGAGTCGCTTTATCGCTTTTCCAACGCCCACCATATCCTACGGCCTCGTTAGCTGGAACATGGCGCACTGCTATAACACGTGTCGTTAAACGCATAACGGGTTTAAGCTGGTGCTGCTCACCCAATGCGTTTGCCATAGGTGATACCCCATATAACATTAAACCAGGGCGTACCCAATCGCCATGAGCATTCGGCCAAGCAATAATGCCTGCCGAGTTAGATAAGCAATGTGCTTGGTTAATATTATTTACTAGGCAGTCAAACTGTGAAATTTGCTGTGCTGTCTTGGTGTTATTTACATCGTCCGCGCATGCAAAGTGGGTCATTAAATTAACGGTGTTATTGGCATTGGGTGTTTTTTGCAGGCGCTTATAAAATTCATCAAACTGCTCTGGGGCAATACCCAGGCGATGCATGCCGGTATTTACTTTAAGCCAGCACAATAAAGGCGCTTCAAGCTCAGCCTCTTCCAAAGCGGCAAGCTGATACTCATCATGAATAATAGTTTGAAAGTTATTGGCCAATAAAATAGGTAAATCGTCTTTATTAAAAAAGCCTTCAAGTAACACAATCGGTTTTGTTAACCCGCCAGCTCGAAGCGCTAAAGCTTCATCTATACGTGCTACTGCAAATGCGTCTGCATCATTTAAATGTTGTGCAATTTTAACCAAACCATGGCCATAAGCATTGGCTTTTAATACCGCCATAACTTTACTGTTTGGTGCAAAACGCTTTACCTGCGCTAAATTATGCGCAAGTGCCGTTAAATTAATTTCAGCAGTCGCTAAGCGCATTAATACTCGTCATCCATCGCAGGACCTGCGTAGTTATCAAAGCGAGAAAACTGCCCTTGGAACGTCAAGCGCACCTTACCAATTGGACCGTTACGCTGTTTACCTATGATGATTTCGGCGATGCCTTTTTCAGTACTGTCTTCGTTGTAGACTTCATCACGGTATATAAACATGATTAAATCGGCATCCTGCTCTATCGAGCCAGATTCACGTAAATCTGAGTTAATTGGGCGTTTATCAGCACGTTGCTCAAGCGTACGGTTTAGCTGCGAAAGTGCAACAACCGGACATTTTAATTCTTTTGCTAGTGACTTAAGAGAGCGTGAAATTTCTGCAATTTCAAGGGTTCTGTTATCCGACAAGCTCGGCACACGCATAAGCTGAAGGTAATCAACCATGATCATACTGATACCACCATGATCGCGCGCAATACGACGTGCACGTGAGCGAACATCGGTAGGTGTTAACCCTGATGCATCATCAACGTACATTTTACCTTTTTCCATCAACAAGCCCATGGTTGATGAAAGACGCGCCCAATCATCATCGTCTAGCTGACCAGTACGTACCTTAGTTTGGTTAATACGACCAAGTGATGCCAGCATCCTCATCATGATTTGCTCAGAGGGCATCTCTAATGAGTAAATAAGCACAGGCTTGTCTTGTGTCATTGCCGCATGCTCTGCAAGGTTCATCGCAAAGGTGGTTTTACCCATTGAAGGACGTGCTGCAACAATAATTAAATCTGAAGGCTGTAAGCCTGTGGTCATTTTATCTAAGTCAGCATAGCCGGTACTTACGCCTGTTACACCATCTTGCGGAGATTGGTATAGCTCTTCTATTTTATCAACAGTTTTTTCGAGTATGTTGTGTATGCTTTGCGGACCTTCGGTGCTTTTTGAACGCTGCTCAGCAATTTTAAATACTTTACTCTCGGCAAAATCTAATAAGTCATGGCTTGTGCGCCCTTCGGTATTAAAACCGGCCTCGGCTATTTCATTTGCTACACCAATCATTTCACGCACAACCGCACGCTCTCGCACAATATTAGCGTATGCATCGATATTAGCGGCACTCGGTGTATTTTTGGCTATTTCGGCTAAGTAAGCAAAACCACCAATTCCTGCCAGTTTATTATTTTTTTCAAGGCTTTCAGAAATCGTAATTAAATCGATTGGATCACCCAACTCTGCAAGCTCTGTCATTGCTTCAAAAATCAGCTTGTGCGTGCGAGTATAAAAATCTTGAGATACAACAAGTTCGGCCACGCGGTCATATGCTTGGTTATCAAGCATTAAGCCACCTAAAACAGATTGTTCAGCTTCTATTGAATGGGGAGGAACTTTAAGGGTATCGACTTGCTTATCTGGTTTGGCCATAACTTCACAGTACTAAAATTGAATGGCTCTATTCTATCGACTTGCCGGGGTTGTGCAAATAGCAAAGCAGGAAATCTTTTCCTGCTTTTTGTAACTCAAAAGTTTACGATTTACTTTTTAAGCTCAATACGGCCACTTATAGTATCCATTTCAACGTCTGCATTGCCGCCATTAATAACAAACTCAAGCTCACTGGCTGGGCCATATTTGGCTTTTTTTACTTTGTCATCGCTAAGCTCATTAATAATTTTGCCATTGGCATGGGCTTCAATCTCAAATTTAGCCGATACATTAGTAGGGAAGAAAAACTCTGCATCGCCACTTACTGATTCGAAACGTACATCTGCACTGTCCAGTAGCTCACCAATACGAACTTCAGCTTCACCATTTACAGTGTTTATACGTAGGTTTTTGATGCTAGCCAGCTTAAAGTTTATGTCACCGTTCACATTTTCAAGACGAACATCGCTCGCGCTTGATGACGACTTAATATCACCATTCACAGCGCTAAAGCGTAACTCACCACTAGACTGTTCATCATTTATTTCGCCATTTACCGTTTCAAATTGAATATTACCGCTCAGGCTTTGTGCATTCACATCACCGTTAACGCTGGTTAGCTTAATATTACCTGCTAAATTTTGTGCGGTAATTTCACCATTAACCACATTTACTTCTGCACCATTTTTAAGTGCTTTAGCTATTACCGATACATTAACACCACGAAAGTCTAATGCGCTGCTATGCGGCATAAAAATAGTTAGTTTAGAGCCATCGCCATTACTGCCCCAGCCCATTTTACGTGGCATTTTCACAACAAAATATGTATTGTCGCCTCTTGTTTCGAGCTCAAAACCTTCTGCCTTATCGTCAAGCTCGCCCACTACTTTAAACTCGCTTTTATCCCAACCAGCAATACTTACATCACCACGCTGATTCTCAATAAAAACAGTACCCTCTTTTGGCACCTCTATTTGTTTATCAATTTTTTCTCCTGCAAGTACAGCAAGTGGAAATAAGCTTAATCCTAGTAAAATTGCTTTCATGTTTTTCTCCTAAATACTTTGCCAACGAGGTGCATGCACCTTATTAATCAAATCAAGTTGTTGTTGATAAATCTGCGCTAACATTGTTAGCAATGCCTGGTTTTGGGGTTCGTTTTTAAGTGCTTGCTTAATGGCATACTCTGCCTCCTCAAGCTCTTGTAATTGTGTTTGCCAATTATCGGTTAAGGCGTCTTGATTTTTATACTGCACCAGTAAGCTTTGCTTTTGCTGTGCAAAATAGTCACTTATGGCCACAACCGGTTGTGGTTTAGGGTTGATTACAAACATATTGAGCGCCACTAGTGCAGCGACGATACATGCCGCCATTGCGCTTAACTTTGGCCATAAAGTAACGGCTGATTGCTCAGGCTCATTGGTATTTACAATGGCTCTTTCTATACCTGCCCACAGATCTTTTTGTGGCGTTATCTCTTTATCAAGCGTGTTTAATGATTTATCTAAAAAGTCGTCAAAGTTTGGTTTATTCATTTTCATACCACTCTTGTAATAACTGCCTTGCTCGATGATATTGTGACTTGCTTGATCCAACGGCAATACCCAACTGCTCTGCTATTTCTTCATGTCGATAACCTTCTACCGCAAACAATACAAACACCATGCGTGCACGCTCAGGTAACCTAACAATTAGCTTATCTAAGCCGTTTAAGCCTTTACAGTCTTTAGCCGATTGCTCATCCATACCGCCTTGTTCAATGCTAACGACTTTTTGTACCCAGCTCTTTTGTTTACGTAAGTAGTTAATCGCAATATTACTCGCCACACTGTATAACCAAGTAGAAAACTGCGAACGACCATCAAACATTGCTATTTTGTGCCACACCTGAACAAACACTTCTTGCGCAGCATCCTCAGCGTGTGACTGATCAGCTAATAAGCGCAAGCACAAACCGTAAACGCGTTTAATATGCAATTGGTAAAGCATTGTGTATGCACTTTGATCACCCGACTTTACGCGCTCAATCAATGCATTTTCGCATTCAGCGGGTTGATCGGGTTTAACGTGTAACATCCGTGATATCACCTTTTAATTATTATGGTATTGGTACCATTTCCAGTGTATTGATAAGTTAGACGCAATAACAGCGGTAAAAGGTTTGAATGAAATGAAAATAAATTTAAAGAATTTAAATTCTAAGTAAGAAGAGTATTAGGAGGCAGTACCACATTAATAAAAAAAACTGAATTTTAGGCACAAAAAAGCCGTGCTAAAAGCACGGCTTTTGTCGCTTAATTAAAAATTAAGCTTCAGCGATTACGATTACTTTGATAGTAGCCGTTACGTCTGTGTGAACAGAAATTGATACGTCAAATTCACCAGTCTCACGGATAGTACCTAGAGGCAAACGAACTTCTGACTTAGCAACTTCAACACCAACAGCTGAGATAGCGTCAGCGATGTCACGAGTACCGATTGAACCGAATAACTTACCTTCGTCACCAGCTTTAGATACTAAAGTAACTTCTGCTAATGCTTCTAGTTTTTCAGCGCGTGCTTGTGCAGCAACTAACTGTTCAGCGATTTTCGCTTCAAGTTCTGCGCGACGAGCGTCAAACGTTTCAATGTTAGCTTTAGTCGCAGGAACTGCCTTACCTTGAGGGAAAAGGAAGTTACGTGCGAAACCAGATTTAACTACAACCTGTTCACCTAGGCTACCTAGGTTAGCGATCTTATCTAGTAGAATAACTTGCATGTTTCTACACCTTTTAAAAACTGTTAATCCGCTGCTTACTTATGTAAGTCAGTGTATGGAAGAAGGGCTAAGTAGCGAGCACGCTTAATAGCAGTTGCTAGCTGGCGCTGGAATTTAGCGCTAGTACCTGTAATACGGCTAGGTACGATTTTGCCACTTTCTGTAACATAGTTTCTAAGAGTAGCTAGATCTTTGTAATCGATTTGTTGTACGCCTTCCGCTTTAAAGCGGCAGAACTTACGACGTCTGAAATAACGTGCCATGAGATTAATTCCTCAAATAATTCTTTCTATATGCTGAGCATGCAAAACCAATTGGCTAAGGCCGTTACGACCTTCGTGGCGATTTAAAAAACCACTCACTTGCAATGCCTGCCCAACGTGCAAATGTTGAGTCTGTTGTTGCATTTGCTTTCCACTGGCAACAACCTGAAGCTTTACATAACTATTACGGTTAAGGTCTGCTTCGGTTTGCATCGATTTATGTTCTAAAACAAAAATGCAATGCGGGATGCCAGCAGGGCTTTGGCTTAACTTGGGTGTTTTACAAACTACCCCAGATAAAACCAGCTGATTCATAAAAGGGCTAACCATTTATATTTACCGCCAGTTAAACGCCATGCTTGGACTCAAAACAATTAAGCAGCTGGTGCTTCTTTCTTCTCTTCTCTTGCAAGAGGAGACGCTTCAGTTACTGCAGATTTAGTGCGGATAACTAAGTTACGAAGCACTGCATCGTTGTAGCGGAAAGTAGTTTCTAGCTCGCTGATTACTTCAGTAGGTGCTTCAACGTTCATAAGAACATAATGAGCTTTATGAAGCTTGTTAATTGGGTAAGCCAATTGACGACGGCCCCAATCTTCAAGACGGTGGATTGAACCACCAGCTTCAGTGATAGAACCAGTATAACGTTCGATCATACCAGCAACTTGCTCACTCTGATCTGGGTGAACCATGAATACGATTTCGTAATGACGCATGGATATTCCTTACGGTTAATAGAGCCTTCTACCGTTTCGGCCGGTCGGTTTAAGGCAAGGAATTAATAGTTTAAAAGCCGAAATGAGCGCGCATTTTACGCTTAGTAGGATAATTAAGCAAGCAGGTTTTTTAAGCTTTAATAGATAAGTGTTAAAGCCACTAACATGGCATTACTATCCGCCCGTTTTATATCAACTGCTGCAATAAAGCTAAGTGTTTTGGGGTTTGTTAGTAGACGCCGAGCTTACTCGCATGAAAACGCAGCTTTAATAACTTAAACTTTACGCTTTCATCTTAAACATAAACATTTACTCAAATCTAAAGCCGTGCAATTATTAAGCAACACATTATTAAATAAGGATATTTATGAAACTCTTATTATCGCTTGCCTTGATACTTACTTTTAGCACCTCTTTTTTTAGCTATTCAAACACCGCTACAACCGATATAACCGTTGGTAAAAAAGTTGTTCTACAATCAAAAATACTTAACGAAGATAGACCAATCAGAATTTTTATACCTGACACTGTAAAAGACGACCAACCACTTTATGTTATTTATTTACTTGATGGTGTTGAGCACTTTCATACGGCGTCTGGCGTTATAAAATCCCTTGTTGATTACGAGCAAATACCTAATGCCATGCTTGTTGCTATTGATACAACTAACCGCGTTCGTGATTACTTACCTAAAGTAGAAGGTGAGCCTAAAACTGAGTTTCAAACCTTTGTTAAAAATAAATGGCCGGAGGCTGGGCAAACCGACAACTTTTTAAAGTTTGTGTCTGACGAACTCATGCCCTACATAAACAGTAATTACTCAACTAACGGCTACAGCACTTTAATTGGTCACTCTAATGCAGGTACATTAGCGCTTTATACTTTAGTTAATCAGCCTGAATTATTTAACAACTACATCGCTATAAGCCCAAACAGTTGGTGGAGTGATGAAGAGTTAAAAAATAACATTCTTAAATACACTAAACAGCCTAAAGGCGCCCAAGCGTTATTTATTAGTGTAGCGAGTGAAGGCGCGCGTTTTTATACAGGCGCATTAAATACGTTAGTCAATTTAGAACAACAAATGCCCACACAGCTTAAATGGGAATATAAGCATTACCCTACTTTTAGTCATATGGGCACTATACTTCCAGCCCTTAGCGATAGCCTTATTCACCTATTTAGCGACCTGATATTTAAAGTAACTGACGAGCACGGAAAATTCGCTGATGTATCGCTTATTACAGGTTACTATCAAGCACTGAGTGATAAGTACGGATTTGAGCTTAAAATTCCACAAGATGTGTACGTAGAGTTTGCCCATAGCCAGCAAAAATTTGGCAACACAAAAAAAGCGATAACTACCCTTATACACTTTACTCGCGATTACCCTAATGCCGCTTACTCCCACATGCGGTTATCGCAAGGCTATACTGCAAATAAGCAGTTTAAGGAAGCCGTTACTAGCATGAAACATGCACTAAAGCTTGCTAAACAAAACTCGCGTGACCCACTCTTAATCGATGCACTGCAAGATATGGTGAATGAAGCACAAGCCAATTTGTAACTGATTTAACGCAAAGCGCTTTTTAACTAACGATAGTAATTATGAGCGATGCTCGCGCGTCAGCAAGCTAAACGCCTACAGTTAGAACCAAACTCGGTATTAAGATTTATTGTAGACGCCGAGCTTGCTCGCGTGAAAAGCGCAGCTTTTAATTTATTTAAAGCCGCTTAAAAATAAAAACCCGATGTTTAAACTAAACATCGGGTTTTATTGAAAGCTGACTGCTAAAAACTGACCACTTACTTTCTCGTTTGGTTTCGCTTCGCTCTTCACAACCTATTTATTTACCAATCGCCTCTTTGGCGAATAGGTTTTTTATTGGGCCTAGGTTATCAACGAGTGACAGCCCAACTCCGCGTATTAGCTTTTTAACCGGGTTAGCACCTTCAAATAACTCTTTAAGCCCCTGCATCATGGCTATGTGTTTTTGTGCGTCGAGCTTGCGGGTACGCTCGTAATCACGAAGCGTGCGGGTGCTGGCAAATTCTTTACTATCACTTGTCAGCAGCTCAATTAAATACGCGGCGTCTTTTAGGCCTAGGTTCATACCCAGCCCTGCCAATGGGTGAATGGTGTGCGCTGCATCACCCATTAATACCACCTTGCCGCTCACCCATTGCTGGGCGTAACGCATTTTAAGTGGAAATGCTACGCGTTTACTTTGCACTTCACATAAACCGCATTGCCCATCTATTGCAGCCATTACCGCTTTATTAAAGGCGGTGTCGTCCATTGCTAACAAATCATCACAATGGTTGGGGCTGGTAGACCATACAATTGAATGGGTATGCTCATCGCTCAATGGTAAAAACGCTAGCGGCCCCGTTGGTAAAAACACTTGGCGAGCAGTATTGTCGTGTGACTCTTTAGTTTTAACTGTTGCGACTAACGCATGGTGGTCGTAATCTTTAAAGCTGAGCGCCATATTAAATTGTTTGCGAATAGCTGAATTTGCGCCATCAGCCGCCACCAGCAGCTTAGCAATAATAGGCTCGCCGCTTTTAAGGGTTATAAATACATCTGATTCACCCTGGTGTATTTGCTGATACTCGGTATCAAACATTAGCGTTGCACTACTTTGCTGCTCAAGCGCTTTTATAAGTGCAAAGCGAATAATGTCGTTTTCAACTATATGCCCTAAATGATCAAGCTCAAGTTGTTCGTTATTAAAGGTTATTCTACCAAAGCTGTCCGCATCATGAACATCCATATGCGTATAGGCACACGCTCGCTCTGCGATTATGTGTGGCCATACGTTTAGCTGCTCTAATAATGTTTGGCTTGCAATACTCAATGCGCTTACGCGTAATCCGTATTCATTATTTGGAGGGGCTTGTGTTGATGCCGCATCGAGTACCACTACACTAATATTAGCCTTAGCTAAACCCAGAGCTAACGTTAGCCCTACGCAACCACCACCAACAATACAAACCTGTGTTTGCTTCATAAACGTGAACCTTGTTTAACTTGCCCCATTAGCTGTTTTGCTAATGGGGCTTTTAATGCGGGAAATAAATCCATCGAAAACAAACCAATACTGCGACCTAGCGCTAATACTCGAGATGAATTTGAAAATAACCTCACTAATGCATCAGTTAAGGTCATCACCGTATTTATATCTTGGCGGCGCAACTGTTCGTACTCGCGTGTAAACGCATAGCTCCCTAACTCATTAGGGCTATTGGCAATTAAGTCACTCAGTACTTGTACATCACGCAGGCCTAAATTAAAGCCTTGCCCCGCAATAGGATGAATAGCATGGGCAGCATTACCAATAACCACCGTTCGATGAGCTATTAGCGATTCGGCTTGCCCATAAACCAGCGGGTAGCTTGCGCGCATGCCTACTTTAACAAATTGCCCTGCGCGGTAACCAAAGGCTGATTGTAATGCACTTAAGAACTCGATTTCATTTAAAGCCATATACGAATCGGTTTGGCTTTTTTCCATACACCATACTAATGAATAACGGTTGTTACTCATTGGCAATAGTGCCATTGGGCCATGCTGGGTAAAGCGCTCAAAGGCATGGTTATTATGTCCTGCAGCTACTTCTATATTGGCGATAATAGCGCCTTGCTCATAAGGCTGGGTATTAAAATTAAGGCCCATTAGTTGGCGTGTGGGAGATTGCGCGCCATCGGCTACAATAATTAGCTTAGCGTTAAGTTGTTCGCCACTTTGCAAAGTCAGTACGTTGCTATACAACGTTTGTTTTATATCGGTTACGCTATCGGGGCAAAATAAACTCATGTTTGATTGCACTAATCGCTGATAAAGCGCGCGCCCAAACGGATTAACCTCAACAACATACCCTAAAGAGGGTTTAGCAAATTCATCACACTGTATATGGGTTTTACCAAAATGCCCTTTATCAGACACGCTGACGTTTTTTATGGCCGCTGCATAGGGAGCATTTATTTCAAATAAATTGAGGCTTTGTAAATACTCTACCGATTGCTGGGCAAGTGCGATGCTTCTGTCATCAAAGCTTGGGTGATAATCGGTGGTTACCTGATTTGCTTCAATCACTGCAATATTTAAGCTGGGATTTTTTTTACTTATACTCAGTGCACAACTCGCGCCGACTAAACCACCACCAATTACTACAACATCAAACTGCTTAGCCACTTTACTCTCCAAGCTTATGCGTTTTTAGCGCTTTGCATTAGCGCTTCTATTTCACTGATTGTTTTAGGCACGCTAATGGTTAAGTTGTCGAAGCCCGACTCGGTAACGAGTAAGTTATCTTCAATACGAATACCAATACCTTTGTATTTTTGTGGCGCGTTTGAATCTTCGCTAATGTAAAGCCCAGGCTCTATAGTTAAAACCATCCCGGGTTCAAATGCTCGCTCAACATTATTTATTTTATAGTCGCCTACGTCGTGCACATCTAACCCCAGCCAATGCCCAAGGCCATGCATGTAATAGTCTTTACATGCCTGCTGCGCCATTAGTTCATCAAAGTCGCCGGTTAAAATACCTAAATCAAGCAAACCTTGGGTTAATATTTCCATTGCTAATTTATTGGCATGCGACATAAACCCGCCGGGTTTAATTTCTTCAAAAGCCACTTCTTGTGCTTTAAGTACAATGTTATAAAGCGCGGCTTGCTGTTCGTTAAACTTGCCATTTACGGGAAAAGTACGCGTAATATCGGCGGCATAGCCTTGTAGCTCACAACCTGAGTCAATTAATACTAGGTCGCCATTTTTAAGCACATCGCTATTTTGCGTGTAGTGCAAAATGTTAGCGTTATCACCGCTTCCTACTATTGTGCCGTAAGCTGGATGGGGCGCACCGTTCATTGCGTAATGATGATGAAGCTCTGCTTCTAATTGAAATTCAGTTGCCCCTGCATGTGAGAAACGCATAGCACGCATGTGTCCACGGGCGCTAATCTCACAGGCTTCTCGCATTACCTCTATTTCGCCCGGCGATTTAAACAAACGCATTTCATGAATAAGGCCGCGTATTTCTTTTAACGTACTGGGTGCTTTAAGGCCTTTTCGAGCACCACTTCGCAATGTACCTAATAACGAAAACACTTTACTATCAAATGAAGCATAAGCTCCTTGTGCAAAATAAATCGCATTTTTAGCATTTAGCAGTTCAAGCAGCTGCTCTTCTAAATCACTTAATGGGTAGGCTTTGTCAAATAAATAGTCGCTTTTAGCTTTATCAAAACCAACACGGCGGCCATGCCAAATTTCAGCTAATTTGTCTTTATCAAGGCAAAAAAGGGTACTGGGTGTATCGCTGTTATTACAAAGCACGAGTACAGCATCGGGCTCGTTAAAACCGGTTAAATAAAAAAAGTCGCTGTCTTGTCTAAAAGCATAGTCAGTATCACGGCTTCGCGTGACTTCACTAGCAGCCGGGATCAGCGCAATGCTGTTATCATCCATTTGTGCAAGTAGGCGCTCTCTGCGTGCTTTAAACTCTGACTTTTGTATTTCAACCATTATTAGCTAACCCGTAGTACTTTTTTAATTAAGTTTAGTGAAGCGTTTTTTTATCATTTTGGCTGCTTTGCTCTTTACCCAGCTCAGCAAAACAAAGTAGTGCCGATACACGTACGTATTCAATCACTTCGTGCAGTGCGTTAGCATCTTCTTCAGTTTCTTCGAAAGTCGTATCTAGGCGTGTTATTTCGCTAAAGTCGCTAATAACTTCTTTCACGTCGGCCGACAGCTTACCGTAGTCTTTTTGCTTTAAACCAAAACCAAGCATAAATCCCGATACCCATGATACGAGGCCATTAGCCTGATCGATGAGTGTTTCGTCATCACTTGGTAAAAATAAATCAAACTGAAACTCTTCATCATTAAAGCTTGCAACAACTTGCTTATAAATAGTGCCAAAAAACGTTTTTAAACCGTTACTGAACGATTCACCATCGTTAAATACATCGCTTAAAAGACCTAGGTACTCTTTGTCATCAATGCTTAGACCGCATGCTAATAAACCACTAATAACACCATGCGCTTCGGCAGGAGAGACAAATATTTCGTTTTTTTCTAAAAGTAGTTGGGCTTTTTCGTAATCTGGTAAATCGTTCATAATCAAGTCTTCACTTTGCTAGTTAAAGCAATGCTACCACTCGATAAAAAGCAACTCCAATTAATTGTATGATCAAGCTCAAAAACCACGCAATAAAGTAAACAGTAAGTTAAAGATGCAGAAAAACTAAGCGAATAGCTTAATATTTTACGTTTTGGGTTTAAGGATTGGACTATGTCTTATATACTTAATTTGTTCCCTGGGATACTGGAGCTGGGTTAAGTCCCTGAGCCGATAAATTTTATACCAGGGTTTCTGTTCGTCTACTATTGTGCAAGCTTGGCATGTACCGAGAAGCCTACGGTAAACCGCAGATTCCCGCCCTGAAACCTTCTGGTTTCAGGACTGAAACCGAGTACCGTATCTTGGGGAACATCATTATCTAACTGCGTTCTCACACGAACATTCAAACTTCTTCATCTACCTACGCTTATCCATCTAACGAAAAAAACTCTCAATTTTGTACAGCTAAAAACAAAAAAAGCTGCAGGCAATTAAATACCTACAGCTTTTGTATTAACCCGTTTTAATATTATTTAAACCAGCCCTGAAAACGTTCCATCAACATGTAATTGACTGGGACTAGCAATAAAGTAATAAAGGTCGCAAAAATAATCCCAAACCCTAAGCTTACCGCCATAGGTATTAAAAACTGCGCCTGAGTTGCCTTTTCAAACAGCAATGGCATTAAACCAATAAAAGTGGTTAAACTAGTGAGCATAACCGGTCGAAAACGCGCTACGCCAGCAGTTTTAACCGCTTCCATTAAATCGAGCCCTTCACTGCGCTTCTTATTAATAAAATCAACCAGTACTAACGAGTCATTCACAACCACACCAATTAACGCAAGCATGCCTAGTAAGCTCATTATGGTAAGCTCCATCTCCATTATCCAATGACCGATTACCGCGCCTATCATGCCAAAAGGAATAATACTCATCACCACCAGCGGTTGTAAGTATGATTTAAAGGGAATGGCGAGTAATCCATAAATGACAAAGAAGACAAAGATCATTCCCCACAGTAACGAACCAAACGATTCGCGCTGCTCTTTCGCTTCGCCTTCAAGCGAGTGGCTAACACCTGGGTACTGTTGAACTAACTCATCTAAATAAGCCTTTAAATCGGCTTGTAAAACAGTCATATTGGTATCGGTTTTTTCTACATCTGCCGATACATTAAGCGTACGGTAACGATCAATACGGGTAATAGTTGATGGGCTTTGACCCGGTACTAAAGTGGCTACGTGCGATAACGGCACTCGCCCACCATTAGGCGTTTGTATTAATATATCTTTTAAATCAGCAACTGAGCGTCTTTCATCTATAGGTAAGCGCACCATAACGCGCACATCATCGCGCCCGCGTTGAATGCGTTGCACTTGTACACCAAAAAATGAGTTACGCACTTGCCTTGATACATCAACCCTATTTAGCCCAAGGGCTAATCCTTGCTCTGTTAACTCTATTTGCAGCTCTTCCTTACCGTCAGACATGCTATCGGCAATATCAAATACACTGGGGTACGTCGCTAAACGTTGTTTAATTTGCTCAGCAACAGTTTGAAGTGTGCTAATAGAATTACCCGATAATTGAACATCTATAGGGTTTGAGCTTCGGCCTATCTCAGCTCTGAATGTTAAGCTTTCAGCTCCTGGCACTATGCCTATAAGTTGCCGCCACTCTTTTACCAATTCACGCGAGCCGATATCTGACTCTCGCTGTTCTGCTGGGGTGATTTCAAAGCGCACACTACCCGAGTTAGCAGCCCCTCCTCTTCCACCAGTGCTGGCTAAAATGTTAAGGATAATACTTTGCCCTGTTTCTTCATCTTGATACTTACGCTGAAGCTCTCTGGCTTTATCTGACATATCAATAATGTATTTATTGGTAACTTCAAACGGGGTGCCTGCAGGAAAAGTTAAATTAACGCGTACAGTTTCACTTGGGATACGTGGGAAGAAAATAAACTTAGTCCAACCACTGGTGATCATAGTTAAAATAATTAAAAATACGCCCATAAATAAACTGACTGTAGCCAATTTATTACGCAGTGCTAAACCCAATACCGGTTGATAATATTTTAAAATGGCGTGTTCAAAACCATCTGCAAAACGCTGTTGAAGTTGTTCCAATTTAGAGCCTTCGCCTTTTTGTTGACGCAGTTTGATATATTTTAAATGCGCAGGTAAGACAAATTTAGACTCTATAAGAGAGAATAGTAAAACAGGAATAACCACCACCGGAATTTGCGCAAAAATAGCGCCACGAGCGCCTTCTATAAAACCTAAGGGTAAAAAAGCAGCTACGGTTGTAAGTACACCAAAAGTAACGGGCGTAGCGACTTCTTGAGTCCCTTTTATGGCAGCCTCTTCACCGGATTTAGCTGTTTTCAAGTGGGTATACACGTTTTCCCCAGTGACAATGGCATCGTCCACCACAATCCCCAGCACGAGTATAAAACCGAATAAGCTAATAACATTAATGGTGACACCAAATGCCGCCATTGCCATAAATGCACCCATAAACGAAACCGGGATACCAATAAACACCCAAAACGCAATGGCTGGTCTTAAAAATAAAGTCAGCAATCCCAGTACTAAAATACCACCTTGTAAGGCATTACTAGTCAGTGTTGCAATACGACTCTTTACTACCTCAGAGTCATCATCCCAATAGCTCAGGTAAAACCCTTGCGGTAAATTAGCTTGCTCACTGGTAATATAATTCTTAACTGCATCAGCCACTTCTATCGCACTTTGCGGACCAATACGATACACATCGATAAAAGCCGCTTGCTTACCATTAAAGCGGGTGCGCACGGGGGTTTCTTCAAAGTCATCGTTAATGGTTGCGATATCACTTAAACGAATAATGGTGCCATCAGCCTGGTTTTTTATCACTATGTTGGCAAATTCATCTTTTCGATAGGCTTGCCCTTTTGAGCGAATAAGTACATCACCGCCCTCTGTTTTGAGATTACCGGCAGAAATATCTGAGCTTGAATTAGCAATAGCGCTAGATACTTGTGCCAGGGTTAAATCGTATTGGCGCAGCGTATCTTGGCTTACTTCAATTGCCAGCTCGTAGTTGCGTACGCCGCTTAGTTCAACTTGGGTAATAGCCGGAATTCGCAGCAATTGATCACGTACTTGCTCTGCGTATTCTAAGGTTTCTTTTTCGTTGTAGTCGCTTGAAACTGTAACAGCAATTACTTCACGCTTACGCTGGATTAACCCTATTACTGGTTTTTCTGCATCGGCTGGAAAGGTATTAATGGCATCAACACGGCTTTTTATATCCGCTAACAGTTCACGCTCATCGTAGCCGGTATCAACTTCGACACTGACTTGTGATGATCCCTCTGAAGAGCGACTTGATATTTGTTTAATACCTTCGAGATCTTGTAATGCTTCTTCTATACGTATGGTGACCCCTTTTTCAGCATCTTCAGGGGTTGAACCACGTAAGCTCACGCTAATATTAATCCGATCAGAAACAAACGAAGGGAATACTTCTAAAGGCAATTTAGAAGAAAGGCTGAATAATCCACCCAACACAATACTAATGAGCAGTAAATTGGCAGCCACATGGTTACGAGTAAACCAAGCGATCATGGCTGCTCTCCTCGTTTTTGTGCCTTAGGAGTAGCACCCATTACCTGTACAGGTGTACCTGAACTTACCTGCCCAAGCGGTGTTAACACTAACTGGCTACCAGCTTCTAAACCTTTTTTTACAATGCCTTGCTGTGCATTTTGCCACGCTAATGTGATATTTCTGCGCTGTAATACGTCATTTTCTACTACATAAACATAACTGCCTTGATATATCGCACTATTAGGAATAACGAGTACCTGAGAGGCGACTTTGCCATTAATTTTAGCTTTAACGTATTGGCCTATTTTTACTGGGTATTGATTATCACTGGTTGATTTATAAGGGTCGTTAATTTTAGCCACTACATATAATTGCTGGGCGCTTTCATCTATTGCGCCCTCAGTACGAATAAGTTGGCCTTGCCATTGTTGCTCGCCAATTAAATCAGAAGTGAAGTTAACCGCTGAGCCACGCTGATTTTTGGCACCATCTCGATATTGCTCTGGTAAATTAATAAAAGGCAGATCTTTATTTTTGATTGGTAAGCGTATTTCAACACTGTCAGTGGCATAAATAGTCGCTAACTGCATGTTATTAGACACCACCTGACCTAGGTCGACACTGCGGTTTAATACTCGTCCAGCATAGGGCGCTTTAATTTTAGTGCGCTCAAGATTGAGTTGTGCTTTTTCTAGCTGTGCTTGAGCTGATAAAACCTGTGCTTGGGCTGCTGCTAGCTGCGGCTTTCTAAGCACTAATATGCTTGGTTCAGACTCATTCCCTAAGCGCTGCCAGTCGGTCAATGCTTGGCGACCACGAGCTTGCTCTTCTAACAAACTTTGCTCTGCATTTAATAAGTTAGCTTGTGCAGATTTAACTTCCGCTTTTAAATCGCGATCATCTAGTTGCAATAGCACATCATCTTTGGCAAAAAAGCCACCTTCGCGAAACTGCTCATTTATATCGATAATTTGACCAGAAACTTGAGCCACTAACATACTCTGAGTCCGCGGTTTAACCGTACCAAAACTATCAATTTCAACTGGGTAGTCAATTAACTGTAATGGCTTTACTGCAACATTAATTTTTGCTTTCGGTGGCGCTGAAAAACGTGATGCGGTTGGTGGATTGCCTTTAATAAACATCACTAAAAAAAGTGTAGCTATGATAATAGCGGCAGGAACAATTATTTTTT